>CAZGJP010000035.1:0-14861 GCA_964526605.1 uncultured Lentisphaera sp. | reverse complement strand
TGTTGGAATCCCAATTATAGACTTTCTTGATTCGTCTTCTTCCCAAGCCGTCATATACATTTTCAACTTTCACCGCAGAGGGCGCAGAGGACGCGGAAACCATCCGGTTCTCATCATTCCAGGAGTAATTCCAGAGGCCATCGGATGTCATATTGCCATTGGCATCATATGTGAACACGGGAGGCGGTAACAATGTTACCTTGCGCGTCTCAGTCTTTTCGCGGTCGAACATGTCCTTGGCTTCGACGACAATATCATTTTCGCCTTGAGTCAGGGGCACTGCCTCTTTCACCCAGGAGCCATTCTCGTTCACCGTTCCCGGTTCGCCGTTCACCGTTATAGAGGGATTGACGATTGTGGGCGAGACGGAGCCGGTAACGTCCATTTTATCTGGAGAGGTCGCGGAAATGAACTGGTTGAGATTATTGAAAGTGTAATTGCGCGATTGTCCTTGCGAAATTCGCTGGAGGGAGTTGCCAGCGGGATCGTAGTTGAAGCCGTAATTATATGAGAAGTCTTGGATGTTGTCGGAGAATTTGCGAACTGCTGAGGTCAATTGTCCTGCCAAGTCGTAGGAATAGTGGATGGAAAATTCTTCATTTGGGCGGCCAGGAATGACCGCCCTACTTATGTTGACCTGCGTGCGCTCGTCGGAGTTGTTCAGGGTGTAATCGTAGGAATTGATCGGTTCTGTGCTATTTGCGCTGAGACAGCGCAAACTACTCAGTCTGCCTAAAGAGTCATAGGTGTTCTTCGTTATCTCCTGTCCGTCAAGTGATATGCCTGCGGTTTTCGAAGAAGCATTGAGATAGGCGTAGCTGAAATCATTTACTGAAGAAATTCTTCCGAGATTGTCATATCCGTAGTTCACGATGTTTCCGGCGACTGACATGGAAGAAATTCTTCCTGCCGCATCGCGGCCATATGCAAGCATGTCATTTGTCGAGAACGGTCCGTCCTCGCCAATGAGCCGCTTTGCGGTGTCATAGCTCCAGGCAGTTGTGCCGGTGGCGTCGGTCATTGTCAGGCGGTTGCCGAATTTGTCATAGGTGAAAGACACGTCAGGATCGTTGGGATAGTCTATCAAGGTCAGATTGCCCATGCTGTCATAGCTGTATTTCGTCTCCGCGTTCTCTGCGTCTCTGCGCGAGACAAGTCTGCCATTTGCGTCATAAAGATAAGCGGTGCTTGCACCGTCCGCGTAGGTTTTTGAGATAGCGAGGCCTTCCGAACTATACAACCATCCGGTTGAATTATTTTTCGCATCAGTCAGCGTTGTCATATCTCCTGCGAGGTTGTATGCGAAGGATGTCGTCTGTCCTTTCGGATCTTTCACCGAGGATTGTCTGCCGAAGATATCGAACGATATCTCTGTGCGTCTGCCGGAGCGGTCAATTTGCGCTGTGGGGCCAGCGGGGGAGTATTCGGTCTGGGAAAATGTGCCGTCCTTCAAGGTGGCCTTGATCGGACGGGAAAGATTGTCGTAGTTGTATTCGACGGCGGAGCCGTCAGCAAAAGTGGCCTTGGCCACCTGGCCGATGGGGTTGTAGTCATAGTCGAGAGCGATGCCTGCGCCATCCGGCGCGGTGATGCTGTCGAGGTCACCATTTGTGGTGTAGCTGTAGAGCCAGGTTTTGCCAGCGCGATCGGTGCGGGAAACGAGGACACCGTTCGTATAGGTAAAGGACTCGGTGGTATTGTCTGACAGGGCAAGCCCTGTTATTCTATTTTCGAAATTGTATGTGTAGGATGTGGTGAGAGTGATGGAGTCGGCGATATTTTTTCTGCTTGTGACTCTGGACAAGCTGTCGTAGACAGTTTCCTGTCGGAGTCCATTGGGGTGCACAAGTGCAGATTGACGGCCGAAGGTGTCGTATTCGAAGGTGACAATGTCACCCATTCTATTTTTTGATGACGTGAGCTGTCCCATCGAGTTGTATGTGTTTTCGATGAATGTCGAATCGGGGTAGGCGAGCTTACTTATGCTTCCCAACTCATTATATGTGTATGAGATGGTGAGGCTGCGGGCATCGGTGGTGGTTGCCGTGCGGCCAAGGCCGTCGTAGGTGTAAGAAGACAGAAGACAGGAGTCAGAAGTCAGAATGGAAGACAGGGAACCATCGGCATCATTGTAAGTGTAAATTTTTGTGAGGCCGTTGCGGTCGGTCTCGGAGAGCAACAATCCTGTTGCATCGAGGTTATAAGTTTCGGAAGAGCCGTCGGGAAATGAAACAGACGAACGTCTGCCATTGGCGTTGTAGGCGTTTGTGATTGTGCCGCCGGCGGGCAGCACAAGTGCTGTTACTCTGCTTGCAGAGTCGTAGGTATAATGGGTTGTTCCTCCATTTGGAGCAGTGACGGCTGTCACTCGCCCTGCATCATCGCGGACGTAGTCCGTGATGCTGCCGAGTCTGTTTTTGTGTGATGTTATTTCGCCGGTGGCGTCGTAAGTCCATTCTTCCCAGGACAAGTCCTGGTTTTCCCTCTTAGAAAGTTTCCCGATGTTGCGGGGGTTGTCGGAGTCGGACTCGATGTAGTCGAATGAGGTGGAATATGAGCTGTCAGGTGTTAGGTGATGGGTCATAGTTTTCAGGCGGAAGCGTTGGTGGAGGGGGGCATTTCCGAGGAAGTGTTCGTAAGTGATTTGGTTGATTTTTTCGCCGGCGGGGTTTTGTGTCCATTCCGCGGCGAGGAGTCCGGAGCCGCATCCGCAGGGGGAAGTGAGATACTCCCGGACGAGGATGGTGCCGTCCTTTTTAATCGAGCGCAGGAGTCGTCCATAGCAGTCGAACTGGTTGATTTCGTCCCAGGTGTTTGCCGGGATTGTGGGGGAATAGCGTGTGGCGGTTTTTATTCTGTTGCCGAGTCCGTCGTATTCATGCTTCGAGGTCTTCACCGTGCCGTCGCTGCCGAGGGTCTGGCTCCAGAGGACATTTCCGCTGGCTCCGGATACATAGATTGTGGTTGTCGCGCCATTCTCCTCGAGGGCGATGATTTTCTGGACATCGCCGAATTCGGGATGTGAGAAGAAAACGGGTTTATAAATTTTGCTGGTCGCGTAGACGACTGTGCCGTTGTCCGAGCGGATGGGGCGTTTATATTCCGTGTGGTCGGCGAAGTCGCTGACGATTGTCTGCGGGCCGGAGAAGGAATTTTCGCTCTCGTGGTAGTCCGCAAAGAGAAGCGTTCTTCCAAGTATGTCCTGTCCGTCGGCGAAGCCTTTGTGCTCGTATGTGATGATGACGCCGCCGGGCTTTTCGATTTTTTGCAGGACATGCTCCCTGCCGGATTCGGAGAGGTAGGTGAAAGTGGTCGTGCCGAGTCCTTTCTGCCAGCGGGAGACGAGATTGCGGTTCGAGTCGTATGTGAATTCCCGCAGGGGTTCCCCTGCTTGATTTTTAACACTATCGAGCAGGCTATCCGCGTTGTAGGTAAAAGTGTAAGACTCGCCAGTTGCGCTCTCGACTTTAGAGAGACGGCCGGAGGCGTCGTATGAGTGGAGAATGTCGAATCCGTAGTATGTCGAGACGCCAGTGGCGTCGTCAACGCTGTCGAACACGATTCGCGTGTTTTTTTTGACCTTGGTCATTCCCGAGGGGCCGTCGGAGGCGGGCAGGTCGAATTCGTATGCCGTGCCGAGGATGCGGACGCGGAGCGTGGGGACGCCACCAAGATCCACTATGCGCGCCTTGCGTCGCTTATCCAAGTCGAGGAAGTTGCCGTCCTTGAAGTAGAAGAGCTCCTGGCTGCCGCCTTTTTCGACTATATATATCTGGGAGCCGTCGAGGGCGGTGGTTCTGCCCGCGCGGACATCGAAGTCGCTGCGCCAGCCGAAGCCCCATCCGGAGTCGCGTGAGGAGAGTCCGACATAGTATCTGCCGCCGAGGCTTGGTGCGCTCCACTCGGAACAGGACGAGCACTCGCCGAGTCCGCTGTCGAAGGACTCGAACGGCTCTCCGCTGTTCGCCGTCGCGGAGGATGTCCCGCCGCATCTGTCGGAATCGCATGTGCCCATTTCCGGAAGCGCCAGTTCCTTCGCCATGCCCTCGCACCAGTTGATGTCGGGCTGACCTGCGGCGACGAGCTGGGTTATCGCGTCGTTGCGTGCGGCGCACTCGGCGGCGGATTGGCTCGAGCCAATCGCCGAGCCGGTTGAGACGGGCGACGGATCACGGGAGAGGGAGCTTGTTCCTTCTTCTTCTTTCGCCAGATAGATATTGCTCGTGCCGGAATATTCCCCGCCTCCAGCATCGGCACTCGACGTGTCAATCTGATACTCGGCATCGTTCACGCAGGAGGAGGAAATAGGCGTGACGGAATAAAAGACGGGTAAAACCGTGCACTTGTCTTCCGTTTCAACTTCCACTACCACCCAAGGCAGCAATTCTGGAACATCCACATATTGCCCGGAATAAGACAAGGTGGCCAAGTAGCCAGCATACGTGTTGATCACCTTCAAATAACCACCATCGGTCTGAGTAGTCAGCAACGTTATACGGCAAGGAGTGGCGTGTGCCCTGTGCTGCCAGAATCCAAGACTGAATATTTCCGAACGGCATATCGTGGAAAAAAGCAGCAAGGAACACACAATCAGGAATTTTGTCCTCATTAAAAATCCCGATGCACTGATAAATGAATATATTGTTTTCCTCATCGTATCACCTCCTCGTTATGGAGGTTGACTATTATATCGAGGAGGCCGGGGCTGTTGATGTCGGTGGGGATGAACGAGTGGAGGACTTCCGTGCCGTCCTTGATACCGTCGGAGTCGCTGTCGGGATTTTGCGGGTCAGTTCCTTTTTTGAATTCGTCGAGATTTTTCAATGAGTCGTTGTCCGGGTCGGCTTCGGAGTCGTCGAGGAGGGGATTGAGGCCATTTGCGGTCTCCCATCCATCGGGCATGCCATCGGAGTCGCTGTCCGGATTGTTCGGGTCTGTTCCGGCGTTGTATTCGGCGAGGTTGGAGAGGCCGTCGGAGTCGGGGTCGTCGTCAGCGTCCCAGCTCAGGTCGCCGAAGTGGCGGAGTTCCCAGGCATCGGGGAGGCCGTCGCCATCGGAGTCCTCAGTGAAGTATTTTGCATTGAGATATGCTTCGACCTTGATGCGTTCATCCGGGGAGAGTTCGCGGGAGTATATGATGATTTCCGCGATTGCGCCCTTGAGGGTGAGTTCGCTGAACGGGTCGCGGAGGCCGACGAGGAGCGCCTTGTGCCCGGAGAGCATGGCATTTGCGCCGGTGGCGGAGTCGTCGGAAGCTCCATCGAGGACGGACAGCAGGCTGGCATCGCTCCCCCACACGGTGGAGAGGAAGTGCCAGTTCGAATCGAGGGGGAGTCTGGTTTTTATCTCCTTTCCTTTCTTGGAGGGCGCAAATGACAGCAGTTCGCCGTCGCGGAGACAGGAGCCCCAGGGGGCGTTGGTCAGATCAAATGGTTTCAGATGATCGAGAAGATTTATATGATTGAGAAGATTGGCTTCATTGAAAAGATTGACATGATTGATATCATTGAGAAGATTGAGGCAATCCCTGCCGTGTTTGTCCCGCCGGTCATCGTCGTCCTTGCATTTCCTGCATCCGCAATAGAGCGACGAGATGATGAACTGCTTTTTTTCCGTGTTCTCGGCCTTGAAGACTACGAACCAGCTCGCGGAGTTGCCGTCGAGCTGGGGGATTGCGCCGGTGAGCAGGCCTGTCTTGTGTCCGGGGAAGAGCACGGTCGGACGACCGTTGAGGGCATCCGCCTGCCAGACTATGGACGGTTCCGGCTTCTTTTTGCCCTTTCCATGGCCTTTGCCCTTTTCTTTTTCCAAGGGGATTTTCACCGCCACCGCCCCGAGACCGCTCTGGTCGAACCAGGCGGACACATTGGACTCGTCGTCAAGTGCTAAAAAACCGTCGCCCCTGAGCCAGAGAGCCATTTCCTCGGATGGGATGGCGACATGGTCGAAAAAGGCGGATGTCCCGGGAAGAGGATTGCCGAGGGAGTCATGCAATCCGGCGACTGACAAAGTGTAGCGGGTGTTGGTCGACAGTGGTGCGGAGAATCCGAGTCTGACCGTCCGTCCTCCGGGGAGAAGCTCCACAGTGGACACGAGGGTGCCACGGTCAATGCTGTAGTTCGAGGCGATCGAGGCATCCGCCGGATCGAGCGGCGCGTTGAACGTGACTATCGCCGACTGCGGGTCGCCACTTGATGACACTGCGACAAGCGCAGTCTCGGCCAGAAGCGGGGCGAAGGCCGACGAGAGAAGCAAAAGGGATGCAAGGCGGATGAGGGAGATTGATTTCGGCATGGATGAGCCTCCGTGGTGGCATCTTACTGGCACAACGATAAAAGATGTGAAAAATTATATCCCCCGTCGGCGTTTTCAAGTCGGGAAGAGATTTTTTCGGGAATTTTTCCAACGGTCAAGCATTCACCTAGATGTTGCATTAACCTAAATTTTGCGTTTAAAGGTAGCAAAATTTAGGTTTATTGCCGCTTGATCTTGAACGCAATGTCGCTGCTTGTTTCCGGAACGTGGACTATGAGGTTTCTGCCGTCGCTCTCGGCATGGGTCATTGTCGGTTCCTCCACTTTCCATGTGTTCCAGAATTCGATGAAGTACAGTCCTTTTTCGAGGCCCGGGATGGACAATGCCATTCCGTTTTTGGCGGGGAATATTTTTGCGTCCGTGGTTTTCATCGGGGAGAATTCGCTGTTGACAGTTTTCCTGTATTTTTCGTGGACATCCCTGAGTTCCGGGCGCCACCCTTTTTTTGCGCCTTTTGGCGGCTGCGGGTTGGTCACGGAGTGCTTGTATATCCATCCGTAGGCGGTTTTCCCTCCTACTCGAGCCAGGCATTTCATGTCGGGGAAACCTGGCACGTCGAATTCATGGAACTGCCATTTCTCCGCGCGCAGGTCCTCCGCTTCCGCGAATTTCGCGAAGACGGTGTAGAATCTGTCGAGTTTTTTCTCGAATATGAAGTTCCACCACCAGGGCATGGGTGCTCCGGCCAGCGGCAACATCCATCCGGCCCAGAGACCGTCGTGGATGGAATGCGCCATGTAGTCCATGCTTCCGCCGTCCCAGAATCCGCCATATTCCTCTATGAGCAGAGGCTTGGAGTAGCCCCGCATATCATTGATGGATCTGTTGAATACCTCGGTCAATCCCAGGTATCCGCTGTCGTATGAGGCCACCTGCGTGTATTCGATTTCCGGAATCCTCCATACCTGCGGAGAGCCGTCGTCTGTGCTGAACTCCGTGCTGACCGGGTGCCTCGACATGTCGAAATCCTTGAGGAATGCGGCCATGTCCCTGTGCCAGTCCTCCATCATCATGTGGTTGTTGTTGCACACGACGTTGACCTCTATCCACAAGGTCCACGCGAACAACGACGTGTAGGCTCCGTATCTGGCCGCCAGGTAGCGGAAGCGCCTCTTCATCATCTCCCTCGCCTCCGGATTCGTCAGGATCTCATGATGCTGCCGGAGCATGCCGCCCCTCTGGACATTGTATGGGTTCTCGTCCCACTGCGAATCGTATTTCATCGTGAACGGTCCATGGTGCAGCAGTGCGAACTCGACGAGCAGGCTCTTCTTGCGGGCATGGTCGAGGAGGTAGTCCAGACGCCATGCATTCTGAAGGTTGTATTGGCCAAGGCCGTGGAAGCCGGGGCTGTCCTTGCTCCATTCCACGCCGCCAAACCATGGAGTCATCCACACCCTTCCGGCGTTTATCCCGCTTCCCTGCATCCTGGCGAAGAAATCGTCGTAGGCGTAGGTACCCATTTCGTCGCCCGGAGTCTCGAAGTCGGCATCGTAGGGGCCCTTCACGTCGCCCGGGGAGCGTATGTTTATCTGCATGGGGTATAGGAAGTCGCCGTTGCTCCATGCGAAGCATTCTCCCGACTTGTCTATCGTCGCGAAGCCGCGGCCATCAGATCTCTCCACGTCTATCCTGGCGAGCCGCCTGCCGATTTTTTCGCCGTCGCAATCCTTCAGTCTTATCGAGAACTGGTGCATCCCGCTCCTTGTCGGAGTCCATCTCGCCCTCCAGTGGGGTTCTCCGCGGGCCACCAGAATCTCCTTTCCATCCTCGAGCCGCCGCCAATAGTCCTGATAGTAGAAAGCGGGGACATCCTTCCGTCCACCGGATTCCGTCTCCACCTCGAGCCGGACGTCTATCTGCTCTGGATCGAACGGATTATCGTATTCCTTCGAGAGCGAGAACGCGAACTCGACAGTATCCCACTGCCTTGCACGCTCCGGAACGGAAATCATGGACATATCCAGATTCCCGTCCTTCTTCCTCTCGACAAGCCTGAAGTCCTCTATCTCAACCTGTCTGAGGGGAAAGTCCTTCTCTCCAAATATCTTGAGCCCGAGCTCGCGGACCCTGCGCAGACACCACGGGCCCCAAGGCCTGTCGCAATCTTTCGCCTCCCAGCCAGAGTCTAGCGGGACTTCCATCACTGCGAAATCGCCCTCCTGGGCGTATTCGTCAACGTGGTGTTGATACCATTCCCCATCGCCCACCTTGAGGAAGACCCTGAACCTGAACAGGCCGTCGGAAGGCTTCTCGTCGGCCTTTATCCTCGCCCTTATCTCGACGGAGCTGGCGTCCATCCAACTGCAGTCCAGGGATTTCCTCGACTGCGTGCTGGGGCCGCCGAGGCTTATGGCGGCGATGCGGATCTGCCTCGGATAGTGCAGGGCGATCGGGATATAGGCCGATATTGCGCCGATGCCGAGCACGAGAAAGACCACCGTGAAGAAGAAGATCGCTCTCGCCAAGGCCCCAACCCGCTGGGTCCTGGCCGGGACGAATCCGGATTCCCGCCATCCAGCGTTTTTCATGCGTGAATGCCCATGCGGGGTCTTGTCCCAGAAATGCGGAAGATGGAGGAATTGCAGAACTCCACGGAGAGCTCCAAGGCTTATCAGAGCCCAGTAGAAAGGCATGGACAGCGCCGCCGGCAAGGCTCCCTTCATCCCCCTGTTCACGCCAGCGAGCAGATGTAGCGCGAGGAAGACGAAGTTCACGCTGAATAGGATGGTTGAAAGGACGACCGCAAGCAGAGTGGCCGGAGTCTCCGGGAAGAATATCCTCCACCGGAACACCACCCAGCAGGAGAGCAGGGCCCAGCTCAGCGGATTCGCCATCATCGAGAACAGATGTCCGCCAACCAGGACAAGCATCTGGAAATACCTCGCGAATCCGGTCTCCAGCGCGGTCCTCAGCGGCCTCCTCGTATGCACGAGAAAGGTCTGCAGATAGCCTTTCATCCAGCGCGAACGCTGCTTTATCCACGACGTCAGGTCCGCCGGGCACTCCTCCCATGTTGTCGAGCCAAGTATCCTCGTCTCCATGTGCCTTCTGGCAAGCTCGACCCCGAGATCGCAGTCTTCCGTCACATTGTAGGAATCCCACCCCCCCGCCGCTCTCAGCTTGTCCGTCTTGAAGTGATTCGAAGTGCCTCCCAGCGGAATCGGACATCTTATCGCGTGGAGCCCCGGCAGGAAGAGATCGAACCACGTGCTGTATTCCAATGCGAAGCAGCGCGTGAGGAGATTGTCGCCGGAGTTGTAGAAGTTCAACTTCGCCTGCAGGCACGCAAGCTCCGGACCGGAACGCCTGAATACGGCCACGGCCTTCTTCAACTGATCCGCTTCGGGACGATCCTCCGCATCAAATATGACTAGGAATTCTCCCCTCGCCATCGAAAGGCCGAAATTGCATGCCCGTGGCTTAGTCCGCGGAGTTCCGGACGGAACCTTGACCACCGAAAAATGAGGCTCCAGCGCAATGCCCTCGACCGCGCGGACCGTCTCCGCGTCGTCCTCCTCGACAAGCAGGACTATGTCGAGCCTGTCCCTGGGATAGTCCAGCATCGACATCGCGCGGACTGTCTCGCTGGCAATCTCCGCCTCGCGGTAGAGCGGAACCATGACCGTGTAGAGCGACAGATCTTCGTCCCGGATTCCACCGATTTCCGATTCTCCGACCTCCTCCTCGTCGTGCAGGAGCAGCCCCGCCACCACGGCGAGAATCTTGTGTCCCACTATGGAGGTGTAGAGCAGCAGGGAGATAGCTCCCGCTGCGGAGACGAAGGCGGTTGGATGCCACGCCAGCAGGATGATGGCGGACGCGAAGGCCGCGAAGATGAGCAGGGACTGGAGTCTGGTGGTTCTTATCCTCGCCTTGGGTTCGGGAACTGGCCGCTCGGAGGTGATGTCCCCTTCGGGGCCGGGCTTTTCAAGGGTCCGGACATATTGGGAGACCTTTTCGGAATATTTGCTCATCCGAGCCGATTGCGGATCTCACTTCTTCGGGGCTGGTATTTTATATTCGATCTTCTCTATCTCCGGAGTGGGTGCGGACGCCTGTATCTGCGGTTCGGACTCGGATATCCTCTCCTCGAGCTTCGCTCGGCGCTCGTCAAGCTTCAGAAGCATACCCCTGATGGTCTTGAGCTCCTCGCTGAACGCGACGAACTTCTTGTTCAGCATGTAGGATATCTTCAGGTCGAGATCCTTCTCCCTCTTGGTCAGAAGCTCTATCACGAAGCCTATGCCGGCCAGTATGAAGCCGTAAGCCGCGAGATGGACGTTTATCTCGCCAAGCTCTCCCTGGATCAAATAGGCCGATGCCATGGATATCACCATGACTACAGCGAGGACAGAGAATACTATCATTAATACGCCCCCAAAAAAACGTGAAACCCTGAAAATAACTTATCTTCGCCAAAAATCAAACGCTTTTCTTCCGTTTTTTTCCCGTAAGAAACCTGTCGAGACCGAATATCCGCCTTGGGTTGTCAACAAAAAAACATCCGGCCATTTCGAGCGCCCGCGCCAGGCTGATCGAGCCGTCCTCGACTTTCAGCGCGAGCGACCTGGCCACATTCTCCCGGGCCATGCATTGGTGCCCATAGACACCGTCAATGAAGCAGTAGTCCCCGCCAAAGGCGCTTATCTTGTTCGCCGGAACGGCGTCAATCCACTCGACCAACGCCCTCCTCGCCGCCTCTGGGCTTATGATGTGCCCCCAGCACATGTCTATAGAGACGTTGCGGAAGTTCTTCGCAAGGTTGCCAGTCTCCATCACGTAGGGATAGCCCATGTGGAAGAGGTCGAAGCGGGCGTTCCCATATTCAAGCAGTATGTTCGAGAGCAAGGTCGGATTCGAGTCGCAAATGATGTTTCCATTTCCCTCCTGCAACCCAGTGTGCACCTGCATGACCAGCCCGCGCTCGTCCGCAAGCCCGCATATGAAATGCATCATCCAGTCGGAAAATGCCTTGGGCGCGGCCACGCCCATCTGCCAAGTCCTGACGCAATTGTCGTCGAAGAATCTATTGAAGCCCTTTTCCGCCTCGGAGCGGGAGACCTTGTCGAAGCGGAGGCTCCTCCTGTAGGCAAGACCGCATTTGAGGCACACGACACGCGACCTTCCGTCAAGATACTTTTCAAGATGCCAACGAGTTGCTGACATCCAGTCGTCCAGACAATGAATCCCGATGCCGGCCTTGCGCCCAATCTCCCTGATCTGATTGTAATGTGCGGGAAGGACAAAGGGGTCTATTCTCATTGTATACACGAAAGGATCCCCCGATTCCGCGTATGGCACTGGCATCGAGTCGCGGATGGACACGGCAATTCGGGACATTTCGCCAAGCACGCGCCTGTAGTGTCCGCCCTTGTCCCTCGCCGCCTTGAAACGGCGGTCGAGTTCGGCGATTGTCCTTCCGCAGATCTGATCTATCCCGTATATGTCCCGTGCGGATATCGCAAGGGCGCGACCATATCCGGTGTTTTCCGCCGCCCTCCAGAAGGGCTCCAGCGTCCTCCACCTTTCCTTCAACGGTTTCCGGGCATCCCGCGCGGACGCAAGATCCTTGTCGCTCAGCCCGGCCGAAACAAGATCTGACGAGAAGTAATGCGTCAACCACTCCGACAGCACGTCCGAGTCGCGCGGACGCTTATCCTCGTCCGGGAGATGTTCGTGGGTGTCCATTATGACCAGGGACCTGATATGATCGAGTATATCTTCGTATGCTTTCATCGCTCCTCCATTTCTGTTGGCTCTGGATGCACCGTGTAACATAGTGCCATCGCAACCCAAATCAACCGGCCTCGTTTGTCCAAATCGCAATGAATGATATATTTTCGGCAGAAAAGCTCGAAGATGTCCAAAATGCTCCTCGTAGTTCCACAATACAAGCTCTGGTTCTCCTTCCCCCACCCCGGCATTCTCTACATAGCCTCGGCGGCAAGAGCCGCCGGAGGAAACGTCGAACTGCTCGACGGCGGAATCATGTCGAAGAGGCAGCTGTTCGGGAAATTGTCCGAAAAGGCGCCACACCACGATTCGGTAGCGATAACTGCTTCGGTAGCACACATCGCATCCGCCGTGGAGATAGCAAGATTCATACGCGGAAAATTCCCCGCCATGAAGATAATCTGGGGAGGCCCCTATCCCTCGTCGCAGCACACGAACCTTGGCCCGGAGATGGCCGACATCATCGTGCTTGGCGAAGGAGAGGAACAGATATCCCGAATATGCAAGGGGGAGAAACTCTCCGAAATCCCATCAATAGTCTATTTCGAGGATGGACTCCGCAGGGAGAATGCGAGGCAGGGCTACATCGAGGATCTGGACGACCTGCCTTTCCCGGCACACGATCTGGTCGACCTCTCCGCATATCATCATCCGGGGCTGAAGCCCACGGCCCAGATCATCTCCAGCAGAGGATGCCCCTATCAGTGCATCAACTGCACGAAGTCCATCCACGGAGACGGCTACCGGAAACGCAGCCCGGAGAATGTGGTCGAGGAAATATCCCTGCTAGTTGACAGACACCATGTCCGCGAAATACATTTCTGGGATGACAACCTCACCCTCGACATCGGGAGGGTGAAGGATATCTGCTCGCTGATCCTATCGAGAAATCTCCATGGAAAGGTCCGCTTCGCGGTTCCCTCCGGAATCCGCGCGGACATCTACGACGAGGAGATGTTCTCCCTTATGAAAAGGGCCGGCTTCTATCTCTTTGCCGTAGCCGTCGAGTCCGGAGTGCAGAGGACCATCGAAAGGATAGGAAAGGGGCTGGATCTGTCCAAGGTTCCAGGAAATCTTGCGAGACTCGAGAGTCACGGGTTCAGGCTCATGCTCTATCTCATGATGGGATTCCCGTTCGAGAGCGAAGATGACATGGAGAAGACTGCGGATTTCGCAGCCAGCCTCCCCGGCCATCACCTCAACTGCTTCGCCGTAGTCCCTCTCCCCGGGAGCAAACTCTTCGAGGAATGGGGAAGCACCCCAGACTTCAAGGACTATCTGGCTGTCAATTTCGACGATCCCCTCCCGCAGGCGAGAAGCCCAGCCAACGCCCATGCCCTCGGACGCATGATACGCAAGGCATACCTCAAGTTCTACACTAGCCCGCGCAGGATCTTCAATACATTCCTTCTTATGGCAAAGGAGGGGAGTCTTTTCAGCGATGTAATTTTCGCGGTCAAAACACTTTTCAAAATCCTCTCTCGCGGGCACAAATGATGAAATACCTCAAATACATGCTTCCCGCCGCCATTTGCATCGGATTTCTGCTGAGGCTGGGAGTGATTGTCGCCAACGGCCCGGGCCCCTCTTACTCGTCCCCGGCTTCCACCGACGAGGTGAACTACCGGGAACTGGCCAGAAACATCCACGAGAACAAAACCTTCGGCTCGTGGTCGGAGGGATTCTTCACCCGCTCGATGCGGGCTCCGGCCTATCCCGCGGTTCTGGCCTTCGCGAATTTCGCGCTCGGAAGCCCTTGGGCGGCACTAGCTCTCAACCTCGCGCTGGACACTGCGAACATCCTCCTCGTCCACGTCCTTGCCCGGATCCTCTTCGGCCGCCGGACCGCCCTCGCGTCCGCCATCCTCTATTCGGTGTTCGCCCCATCCTTCATCTATCTGAGCTTCAGCACCACGGAGATTTTCGCGGTCTTCCTTGTCCTTTGCTTCCTGATCTCCCTCGTGAAATATGAGAAGCCCCTTTCCGCCGGGGGATTTTCGCTGGCCATCTTCTACACCCTGCTCATCCACACAAGGCCGTCATTCCTCCCCGTGCTCGTTCTGCTCCCGGCAGTTATATTCCTTAAACTGGGAAACGGTGGCGCAGGTATAAGGGGAAAAATCCTCGCCAGCGTCCTTCCTGCCCTCCTGATCGGCACCATGTGCATCCCCTGGACCCTGCGCAACTACCATGTCCAGAAAACGCTGGTCCCGGTGATAGTCATCCCTGGCTGGCATGCGCTGGAAAGCGCAAACAGCGATGTGTCCCTGTCCACCGACGCCGTCATGGACTTCATCTACGATCCCTCCCACGAGGGTTGGAACGAGGGACGCTATTTCGACGAGGCACGCTCCAAGTTCATTTCGATACTCGGCAGACATCACGTCAAGATCCCGCTCTTCGGCATCCACCGCATAGTCAAGTCCTGGTGCTTCCCCGATTTCCACAGGAGGATTTTTCTTCCGAAAGCCTACTTCAATCCAATCTCGTTCCCCGGGGGCGTCACATTGATACTCCCCGACTTCGAGGGAGTGGTCTACGCCACGATCCTATGCCTGCTCCTCGCGATTTTCGCACGCGGGAAATCATCCCTCGTTCCCATCCGGAGGCTCCTGCATGAAAAATCCTGGCTCCTCCTATTCCTGTTTTCCTATCTCGCAGTCCATATCGCCACAATTCCATTCCCGCAATACAGATTCATCGTGGAGCCCGTGTTTTCAATCATTGCAATTGCCGTCATTGCAAGGATTCTCTTCGGCGAAGATGCCATGGACGATTCTTTCAAACCGAAGATAGCGCATGGAATCGCG
>CAZGJP010000034.1:0-14877 GCA_964526605.1 uncultured Lentisphaera sp. | reverse complement strand
TAAGGCCTTTCCACTGCAGCTCCATGTGGTTGGAGAACTCCAGGGCGTTGAGCCTGATCCCGTGCACGAGAACGCCGAGCAGACATAGCGTTACGTTAAGCGCATGCCCGAAAAGAATTATCAGCAAGCCCACTACGAAGAATATCTTGCTGTCGAAGAACATCGCGCCGATCTGATTCACATTCACGGCCAGATAGTAGCTTGCAAGGCCTACGGCGTAGAGCCTTATGTATGACAGCACATCCGAGAAACTGCCGATGATGGCGAATGGGAAGTTGAAAATATCTCCGAGATTTTTCCAGTCCACATAGAAAATCACAAGAAGGACCAGGGATATGCCGAGGAGGGCGATTATTACCCCCGTCTTCAGGACGCCGCCATCTACCAGCAGCCCCTTTATCAGGAAGAAGTTCATCCATATCATGAGCAGCCATCCGATCTGTCCGAGAGACTTCCGGTTCGAGAGCAGAATCGCACGCCATATCCTGCCCGTGGAGAGATGCAGAGCGGCGAGAAGAAAGCAGAATGTCTGGACCGTCTTGTCCTTCACCGCCGGGTCCGTCAGCGACTTGAGTCCTCTCATCGGCGCTGGAAGCATGGAGGAGTCAATGCTGAACCAGCTCCCGCAGAGGGCGCCCCAGACTATGGTGCAGACGCTAAGCACCGTGAAGAGGTTCAGGGGAGTCCTCATCTCCTCCTTTCGGCCAAATTTGAATCTGGCGAAAATCGCGGCTGCGAGGAATAGGCATCCGTATCCGGCGTCTCCAACTATCATTGCGAAGAATATTGAGAAGAAGAAGAGGAAGCAGACGGAGACGTCCACCTCGTCGTATCCCGGCTCAATGCCGATGAATTCGAACACGGGTCTCACGATGCGGAATATCTTCGGGATTTCGATCTTGGTCGGCACGGAGCGGTCGTCGAGGGCCGCGTTCTCGATGACCAGTCCCCAGCCATTTTGTTTCGCGGCCTCCCGCAATGCGGGTTCGTCGCCGGAGGGGATGTATCCGGATATGCACGAGAGAGAGCCTCCACCCTTCATCGAGTCCACCGCCGAGGCTATGTCGAGGCGCGTCTTCAAGCCCGCCACCGAGTCCTTTATCTCTTCTGCAAAAGCCCTCATCCCTGCGATTTTCGCGTTCAGGCTGGAGATTTTCGCCTCGACCGATTCACGCTCGGCCCTAAGCTCCGAGAGCGACTTGGAGCGGTCGAGCTCGGCGAGAGGCAGTTTGGACTCGTCAAGGGCGCCGGATGAAATCAGGACAAACAATGTCCTGCTCCTGCCCTCCGACACCACATGCGTCGCCACCCCGTCCGGAGCGACGAAGTCGTCGTTGCTGTTCTTCTCGCAGAAATAGACGAAGACGCCCTTGTCCTTCAGATTCGCCACGTCGGCGGGGTTGAATTCGCCCCAGGCGGACAATTTCTCGATTTTGGACGAGATTGATGCGAGTTCCTTTGCGAGATTCGCGGACTGCTCGGAAAAAGAGATTGCCATATCGGCCTTGGCGATGGTGGACATGGTCGTGACCTGCAGATCTGGCGGCGAGGCGTCCCTGCACTTGGAGGATGAGAGGATCGAGAGGGACTTCTGCGCGGACTCGAGGCTCTTCGCGACCCTGCTCCTGTCCTCGGACTCCTTCAGTTCGGTCTGGGCGACATGCAACACCCCGAGTTTTGCGAGGGAGGCGACCGCCCTCCTTTTCTCATCGGAGAGGCATATCACCGAGATTTTCATCATCGGGACTATCATTGTCAGGCGGCCTCCGTCATTTTCCGCTTCGCCATCTTGGAACGACCCACCGATGCGGTGTCCTCGTCGCCAAGATAGATCTGTATCATCCTGATGTTTTCCTTCGCCTCCGGGATCTTCACCTTCTCGAAGAGGTTGACGCGCTGGGACGTGATCCTGAGCTCGTGGGCGATGAGCTCCACCTGCTTCATCACGATCATCTTCTCGATCCTCATCCTGATGCTGTTCCTCACGGCCTCGAGCGCATCGTCGAGCGACGGGGGTGTCCCGAAGAGATCGTATGCGGCCTCGTCGAACTCGACCCTGTCGAGAACCGGGACATCGAGCCCGGCGATGTTCTGGCGCGAGGTGACGACCTCGCTTATGGAGAGGATCTCCGCGGCCTTTGCATGGATCTCAGGCGACGAGAACAAGGCGGCCCAGCTGTCCAATCCGTCCTCGAAGGCCTTCTCCTGGCGGATAATCTCCTCCATCTTCGCCTCGCAGTTCCTTATCTCGAGCTGGAGCTGCTGCTTTTTCAGCTGCAGAGTAGGCAGGAAGTGCTGGAACTGCTTCAGCGCGTCGCGCTGCTGTTTCAACTCGCTTTTTGTAAGTTTTATCTTGGGCATTTTTAAATTTGAGATTTGAAATTTGAAATTTGAAATTGGTAATTCGCAATTGATCCTACCACCTGCCCTACGACTTGTCCCGGCGTATCCGAAGGCGAAGTCGGAAGCTTAACGAAGTGGTGTTCAGCGTTTACCAGCCACCGATTGCCGATCTCCGTCCTCCGTTTTTGTCTTTTGCGCCGAGGCGCAAGCTGTCTTTCATCTCCGCTTCTCCCTATACTTCTTCCCCGACTCCGCCTTTCTGCAAAGTAGTTCGCGTCAGCAGGCCGCAAACTACCCCTTCGGCCAGAACTGCTCCAGGAGGGAGCTTTTCACTCCAGTTTCGCTCTTTTCGAAGCATTCCGCGAGGGTCTTCCATCCGAGGTCGAGCGCCTCCTCGAGCGGGATGTTCACCGCCAGGTCCATCATCCTCTTCTCGAAGAGCTTTCCATATTTCAGCAGCTTCCTGTCCCAGTTGCTCATCTGGAATCCCATTGACTGTTTCTCAAGGGTCTCGCGGTATTCTGCATAGAGCCTAATCATCGTGTCCATTATGGCCCGGTGGTCTCCGCGCGTCTTGTCGTTGACAAGCTGTTTCAGGCGGCTGAGCGAGCCGAACGGCTCTATCCTGCCATTCCTCAGATAGAACTGCCCCTCGGTGATGTAGCCAGTGTTGTCAGGTATCGGATGTGTCACATCGTCGCCCGGCATGGTGGTGACAGCCAGGATGGTTATCGAGCCCGCCCCGTCGAAGTCCACGGCCTTCTCATATCTGGACGCGAGCTGGCTGTAGAGGTCGCCAGGGTAGCCCCGGTTCGAGGGTATCTGCTCCATCGTGATGGCTATCTCCTTCAGGGCGTTGCTGAAGTTCGACATGTCGGAGAGCAGCACCAGTATCCTCTTGCCTTCCAGCGCGTATTTCTCGGCCACCGCCAGCGCCATGTCGGGGACAAGCAGGCATTCGACGACGGGGTCTGCGGCTGTGTGTATGAACATGACCGAGCGGGAGAGTGCGCCGTGCTTGTCGAGGACATCCCTGAAGAAGAGATAGTCGTCGTATTTGAGTCCCATTCCGCCGAGGACGATTACATCCACCTCGGCCTGCATTGCGATTCTCGCGAGCAGCGGGTTGTATGGCTCCCCGGCGATGGAGAATATAGGCAGCTTCTGCGATTCGACGAGGGAGTTGAACACGTCTATCATGGGAATCCCGGTCCTTATCATGTTCCGCGGGATGATTCTCTTCGCCGGGTTCACCGACGGGCCTCCTATCTCGACGAGGTCGTCCCTGATTGACGGACGCGAGTCGCGCGGCTGGCCCGCGCCGTTGAATATGCGCCCGAGGAGGTTCGCCGAGCTCGACACCATCATCGGCGAGCCGAGGAAGCGGACCTCGTCTCCGGTGCATACTCCGCGGCTTCCTGCGAAGACCTGCAGATAGACCTTCGTGTCGAGCATCCTTATGACCTGTGCGAGGGAAATCCCGCGCTGGGATTTCACCTCCGCGAGTTCCCCGTAGGCGACATCGTCCGCCTCGACGGTGATGACGTTCCCGGCTATCTGTATTATTCTGTTGTAGACTTTACGCATTTGAGGCTTTCTCCTTTATCTTCCGCTCTATTTTATCCTCCATCTCGGCGAATTTCGCATCCTTCATGGCGATGTAGTTCCAGTCTATGAAGAGCTGCCTGAGCTCCTGGAAGAACTTTCTGGCCTCGTCCTTGGTCTCGAAGGAGAAGCTCGTCCTCATTGCGGCCACGACCTTGGAGAACGCCTCCTTCTGGCGGGCCTCGTCGCTGGCGCCATCGACATCGTCGAAGGTGTTCTGCTGGAGGTAGACATAGTCGAGGAATTCGCTCTTGAGATATATCTGGAAGTCGTCGAGATTCGTGCCCTCCTCCCCGACGACCTTCATCATCTGGTGCACTTCGTTGCCCCTGCGCAGGACGGACTTGGCGAACTGCATCTCCTCGTCCGGGACTATGCCCGGATACTTGCTCCAGCTGTCGAGAGGGTGTATGGCCGGGAAGCGCCTCGCGTTCGCCCGGTCGCGGGAGAGTCCGAGGAAGCATCCGACGACCTTGAGTGTGGATTGCGTCACCGGCTCCTCGAAGTTCCCTCCTGCGGGGCTGACAGCTCCCCCTATGGTGATTGAGGAGAAGGATCCGTCGTTGAGCCTGAAATAGCCCGCCCTCTCGTAGAAGGACGCTATCACCGACTCGAGATATGCGGGGAATGCCTCCTCGCCTGGAATCTCCTCGAGCCTGCCTGACATTTCGCGGAGCGCCTGCGCCCAACGCGACGTCGAATCGGCCAGGAGCAGGACGTGGAGCCCCATCTGCCGGTAGTATTCCGCGAGCGTTACGGCGGTGTAGACGGATGCCTCTCGTGCCGCGACCGGCATCGAGCTGGTGTTGCATATGATTATGGAGCGGTCGATGAGGGTCTTGCCGGTGCGGGGATCCTCCAGATGCGGATACTCGCGGAGAATCTCGACGACCTCGCCGGCGCGCTCGCCACATGCGGCCACGATCACCACGTCGGCCTGCGCATATCTGCTCAGCGCGTGCTGCAACACGGTCTTGCCGGCGCCGAAGGGTCCCGGGGTGCAGAAGGTCCCTCCCTTCGCGACCGGAAAGAATGTGTCTATTATCCTCTGCTGGGTTATCATTGGTTCGCCTGGGAGCATCTTCTCCTTGTAGGCCGTGATCGGGATCTTCACCGGCCAGCGCTGGGTCATCGTGATTTCCCGCTCATCGCCCTTCTCGTTCTTCGCCTTAGCGACCACTTCTCTTATCGTGTATTCGCCTTCTGGCGCGACGCAGGTCAGCTCCCAAACGCCCTGGAATGAGAACGGGAGCATTATCCTGTGCTTGAATATCCCCTCGGGGACCTCGCCTATGCTGTCGCCGGCCCTCAGCCTTGCTCCCGGCTTCGCCGTGGGTGTGAAGCGCCACTTGCTCCCCGCGTCCAGAGGATCCGCATACACCCCTCTCTGCAGGAAGAACCCCGTCTTCTCGGCGAGGACGTTGAGGGGATTCTGAAGCCCGTCGTAGACCTTCGTAAGCAGTCCTGGACCAAGCTCCACGCTGAGGAGCTCGTCGGTGAACTCTATATCCCCGCCGACCTTGAGTCCGCGTGTGTCCTCGAAGACCTGCAGGTCCGCGAGATTTCCGCGCACCCGGATGACCTCCGACTTCAACCGCTTCTCTCCGAGCACCGCATATGCGACCTCGTTCTGGGTCACCTGTGTCTCGAAGCGGACGGTGAGCATGTTGCCGTTCACCCCCGTGATCACGCCTCTATTGTTGTCAAGCATTATATAAGCTCCTCTTTTTTCAGTATTTTTTCTCCGAGCTCCTTGAAATTTTTCCATCCGGTGGCCCTGTCCATCGCGGCATGCCTCCAGAGGAGCTCCAGCTTCAGCTTGTAGGCTGCGAGCACGTCGAAATCGAACTGGTGTGGCGCGGCGAAATCCTCCAGCGCCTTCCATCTGGCGAGGTCGAGCATCCTCTCCTTCTCGATAGGATTGGCGGAGGAAAATGCGCCCTGGGCCGTCCTCTCGGCGTCGGAATGGAAGCCCTTCTCGCCTCTGGGCCTTCTCTCGCCGGCACCGCCCTTGGCCTTCGCCCTCGCCGCCGCCAGCCGGTTCCTTAGAAAAGTCTCCCAATCGGTCCACTTGCCTGCGACTGTCGAGGTCTCATGCGCCTCGTCCTCCGGACAGAGGGACAAGTCCTCCAAGATTTGTCGCTCCTTCGCCGAAAGGTTCTCCGTGCATCGCTCGATGAAGTTCCTGACGGTCATCGGGGGCGCCGATCCCCATCTGAGCGCCGGCAGGGAAGCGATGAGATAATAAGCGTTCTTCATGAGGTCTGAGATCTCCAAGTTCTTTAATTCTCGCACAAAGCCGCGAAGCTTATTTTTTGGACGCCCCCGTTAATAAGCCTAGTTATTCCATCTTTCATCAGAGCCTCTCCGAAATTCAACAAATATCCGAGTTTTAATCCGGTCAATCTAAGATAAGTAAGGACCTGTTTTTTGTGAGACGGATTTGTCTTTTCAACTGATTTCAGCTCCAGTATCACCTTGCCGTCGACCAAGATGTCCACTTTGAATGCTTCATCGAATTTGATCCCCTTGTACGCAATTGGGACCGGAACCTGCCGTTTCACCTTCATTCCCCTCTGCTCAAGTTCATTCGAAAGAAGAACTTCGTACACGGATTCAAGAAGACCGGGACCAAGGTCCTTATGAAGCCGAACGGCGCAGTCCACCACTATTTTTCCTATCTCATTATCCGTCATTTCTTTTACCTTTGCGTCTTCGTGCGAGATGTTTTCAGGCCTTCTCGTCCTTCAGTATCGCGGCGATGCGCGGCCCGGCATATGAGCAGACCATGTCTGCAAGGGCCTCGTCGGAGAAGTCCAGCAGGATGTCTTCGCCTTTGAAGCCGATCTTCAGGCCGGAATTGATTCCGGCGTCCGCGAAAATCGCGGGAGATGCTTTCAGGTCATTTGCAAGGGAGCCCTTGAGCTTCGCCTCGAGCTCCTCGAGCTGTTTTTTCGGGACGATGAGCTTCATCTGGTCGGAATGCTTCCCGCTCCTGGCTATTTCAAGGACGATGCCTCGCATGAAATCGGGGGTCATCGTCTCGGATATATTCTGCCTGACGATTTTTCTCACGCGCCCGAGCATTTCATCCTGGAGGGAGATGATGATGTCGCGGGAGGACTGCTTGATCGCCTCGACCGCCCTTTTCGACGAGAGCTCGGCGTCGTTTTTGGCCTTCTTCTCCATCTCGGCGGCCTGTCTGCGCGCGTCCTCCACGATCTGGGAGGCCTTCGCCTTCGCATCGGAGAGGATTTTTCCCCTCTCCTTCTCTATCTTGGCAAGCCCTTCCTTCTCTATTTTGTCCAATAGACTCTGTATTTCCTCTGGCATCTGGGCGTCTCCTCTGTTGTCTGGCTGTTGGAGGCTTGAAAAAATCGGGAGTTCGAATAATAGCTCTTGCGGGGAATTTGTCAAGGGCAGCTCCGGCTAATCAAACGAAACTGCTGTCGGTTTAAAAACCGATCTGCCAGTCACGTCGGGCGTTCTTCCTTGAATTTCGCGCCCAGCCTCGCGAAGTCCCGGATGAAGTCGGGGTATGTGACTGCGGCCGCCTCTGAGCCGTCCACGATGGTTCTGCCTTCTGCCGCCAGCCCCGCTATCGCGAGAGCCATCACGATGCGGTGGTCGCCGTGGCCGTCGAGGAGCGCTCCTTTCAGCCCTCCCCCCCCGTTGATTATCATTCCATCCGGCAATTCCTCGATTTCCGCGCCCATCTTGCGGAGCTCGCGCGTCATGCATGCGATGCGGTCGGTCTCCTTGATTCTGGCCTGCGGCACGTTGAGGATTTCGCTCCTGCCCTCCGCGAGGCACATGGCGACGGCAAGCGCCGGGAGCGCGTCGGGGGTCGAGTTCAAATCCACGGAAATCGCCTTGAGCCTCTTCGGGCCTCTGACCAGGGTCCATTCGGGGCCCTTCTCCACCTCGACACCCATCTTCGCGACTGTCGCGAATATCTCCTTGTCCCCCTGACGGTCGTTGAAGTCGAGATTGCGTATCCTCACCTCTCCGCCGGCAACCGCCGCGGCGACCAGCGGGAAAGTGGCTGTCGAGAAATCCGCAGGGATCGGCAACTCAAACGGCTTGTATGCCTGCCCGCCCTTGATCTTGTAGTTGGCCAGGTCCTGGCTGAATTCCATTTCGATCTCCTGCTTCCTCAGCCAGTCAAGGCTTATCTCCACGTATGGCTTTTCATTCAGCCTCGTCACCTTTATCCCTGTGCTGCCCTTCGCGAGAGGGGCCGCAAAGAGGAGAGCCGTCACGAACTGGGAGGACTTGCCCTCGATGGCCGTGCGTCCACCCTTCAGCGGACCGCGGACCGACAAGGGGCATTTGCCACCCGCGGAGCTCGTCTCGACTCCAAGTTCCCGGAGCGAGTCCAGAAGTGGCTTCATCTCGCGGGTTCTCAGCGACGAATCCCCGTCGAATGAATACGCGGTGTCTGCGAGACTCGCAAGAGCGGTGAATATTCTGAGGCTCGTCCCCGAATTTCCCAGGTCTATCGTCTTCGCGCACGGCCTGATCCTGCCGCCAACGCCCTTGATCCGCCAGAAATCGTTTTTTTTCTGGACTTCCGCGCCGAAGGCCTCCGAGGCGGCAAGGCTCGACAAGGTGTCGCCCGAGGAGAGCGGATTGACTATCGTGGAACTTCCTTCAGCCATCGTGGCAACCGCCACTGCCCTTATGCTGTGCGACTTGGAGCCTGGGACGCGGATTTCCCCGCCAAGGACTGATTTCTCTGAAATTATTCTCATTGGCCATCCACTTCCTTGTTTCTCATTACAATAGCTCGGCAATGCAAACTTTCGAGCTGTCCGCCGACGTCGGGGAAAAAAGTTTGAATATCGCGCAGATGGCTCTAGATTACGGTTTCGACTTGCTTTCGCGCGAAACATTGCTGGCGGTGAGATGACCGAGAAGAAGACAGTCGTGGAGAACAAGGCCGGCATACACTGCCGCCCATCGAGCATGATCATGCTCGCCGTGCAGGAATATCCGGGCTGCAGCATCTCGGTCAGATCAACGAAGGGAGAGACGAAGCTCGACAGCATTCTCTCGCTGATCTCGCTTGGCCTCGAAAAGGGCGACGAATTGACGGTGGCCGCCGACGGAGAGGACGAGGCGAAGGCATGCGAGAGGATAGCCGACCTCTTCGCGCACGAATTCGATTTCCCCCCCCGGGAGGAGCAGGAAAACGTAAATGTATTTGCATAGACACCAGCTACACAAAGCCATCCCGGCCCTGCTCTGCCTGCTGGCCGCGTCCTCGCTGCTCTCCGCTCCATCGATACAGAGGGCGACGCTGAAGACCGGCTTCTCCCCGAGAGTCAAGGACCAGTCCTGGACCGATCTGAGAGCCACGCTGGTCAATCCAGACCCTGTCTCGCGGCAGGTGACGATAAGGCTCGTGCCCGACGACAGCTTCTTCGCGATGAAGAAGTCCGTATTCGAGTATCAGGTCCACCTGCCTCCATCCTGCGAGCTGGACTACGCTGCGGAGGCGGTCGCGGAGGGTGCCGAATCCTTCCGCGTGGAACTTCACGAGAAGGGTGCGCGAGTCGGGATTTCCGACAACTTCCTCATAGAGCGCGTGCAGGGTGGACGCCAGAGGAAGACTATCATAGTGATATCAGACAAGGACGACATCTCGCTGGGTGCGGTAAACCAGATGCCGGAATACAAGAAGAATCTCTTCCAGAGCACGATATCGGCACATTACTCTCCCAGCCATTATTCCGTGTTCTCGTCCTACGATTGCGTGGTGATCCTGAGGCCGGACTTCAAACTCTATTCGCAGAGACAGATGAAGGCCATTTCAGACTATGTGCTTTCCGGCGGCAGGCTTGTTTTCGGCGATCCGCAGGGATCTCTCGAAGCCGCCTCGACATCCCTCGCGCCATTGCTCCCGGTGAAACCGCTATCGATAAGGAGCAGCAACTGCTGCAAGGCGCTCAAGGCCTATTTCCCCGCTTTCAGGGAATGGTCGGAATCGGGCGGATACGTGGACTTCCTGGATTCCATTCCGGTGGAGGGTTCGACCCTGCTCATGAGCGATGGCGACTCACCCCTGTTCTGCTCCAGAAAGTTCGGGGCCGGAACCGTGTTCTTCTCCGCCCTCCCGCTCACCGAGGATGCATTCAGGGACAGCGGGATATGGCCCGACCTCGTCAAACTCGCCTATATCAACGAACTTGAAAACGATTCTCCGGCCGCCACGATCGAGGCCATGGATGCTCTTACCGGCTTCTCCATCCCATCCCCGGCGGAAATCCGCAACCAGCTGCTTCTCGTCCTCATCCCGATGGCGGTCATCATCGCGGTCGGCGCCTTCCTCCGCAAGGGCGCCCTCGCATGGGGGGTGCTTGCGATTTTCGCGGCCTTCATGACCTGGCGCATATTCGGGATCGCCTCCAGCCGCAGTTCGCAGGGCTCGCAGACCCTGCTTGCCTCCTTGGACATGGTTTTCTGCTCTCCCGCCGGAGCCGTGACGAAGAGCAGGTATTCGTTTTTCTCGAAGAGGGACTCGACGCTCGATATCTCCTCGCTCGGAGACAGGTCAGTCCTATCGGGAATACCTCCCGAGGCGGGAGGTTTTCTGGCTAACATGGGGAAGATGGGCGCAGGGCAGAACGCCAGTGATATGAGCCAGCCGGCGTTCAAGAGCATCTCCGAGCCGGTCGAGTCGAAAAAGATAGACGGCGTGGCGAACATAAGCAACCTGAGGATAAAGTCGAACGCGTCGAGGCAGTTCCAGCAGCTCCTTTCCTCCCACAAGGCTCCGGCATACGCCGAGGCGAGCCTCTCCTACGCGGACACCGGAATCGTGTTCTCCCCCGGAAAGTCCTCCGGACTGGAGGGAAAGATCGAGCAGGCCGCCATCATCCTGCCCGCAGGTGTCGCCAGTCTCAGGCTCGAGAACGGGGAATTGTCGAAATGCGGGATATCCCTCGACAACGTTCCGCACTCGGTGTTCAACGCATTGAAGAAGGAAAACCAGCTTCAAGTCCCCATTCTGGCCCTGGTTTGGAGAGGGAAGGAAAGCGAATATCTGCCGAAGCTCGAAGACGTCAGGGGGAACTGCCTCAAGTCCCTCATCTTCCCTCTCAGGGAAGACTTCGGAAGCGACAAGATTTTTGTCCCCTTCGAGCTCACCAGCATCATCTCGGCGGACAACAGCAGCAGGATGTTCGTAGGCAACTGCAGGAACTTCACGGTGCTGTCGCAGGACGACAATGAATACAGGTTCAAGTTCAGGGTGCCGGAGCAGTTCGCCTTCGCGAAGGCGGAGAGGATAGCTGTGAAACTCGACTACGTCTCCGAGGGTGGCAACATCGAAGTGACTCCCTTCCTGTCGCCGACGAGTTCTCTCCTCGAAGATCCGGCGGCGAACCAAAAAAAATGGGACAAGAAGAGGAATCCCGTCCAGTCCCAGCCGGGGAAAATCGCGTTCAAGGAGCGTAGCGGAGATGTCTTTGTCTTCTCGGGCGAGGATGTCCGGGATCTGATAGACCTCTCCGGCAGCGCCATCGTTGTTCTCGACACGAGGATAAAGAAGAAGGATCTCACGGTCGGGCAGAAGCTCCGCGAGAACCAATGGACGGTGAAGGACTTCAAGGTCTCGGTCAGCGGCAGCAGAAAACTTCTGTAGGAGACATTCTCTGAATTCTTGGCCGCCCTCTGGCCGGAGCACTGCGCTTTCCACAGCCCCGCCCCGGACGACGAAAAGCCTGCCCTAGGTGTGGAATTCCGCCACTACGCTGTGGACGGCGCCATCGGGCTTGAGTTCGCTGGAGAACATCTTGAACGAGGAGACATCGAAGGAGGCGGATAAGGATTCGAAGTTCCTTGCGATTTCCGCGAGGTCGGCGGGATTTGCATCTCTTATTCTGGCGATGGTTGCATGCGCCTTGAACTCGCGTTTTTCGAGTGGAAGCCCGACCGCCGAGAGGGCATTGTCGATTTCTCCTTTCAATCTCGAGAGCGCAGATGAAGGCTCCATTCCCATCCATAACACCGAGGCTCTCTTCATGTTGGGGAAGAATCCGCATCCTTGGATTTTGAGTCCGAAGGATTTGAATTCGACTCTTTTGATCTCTTCGACCAGCATTCCGCATTTTTCTATGGAGATCTCGCCCAGAAAGGCCAGCGTAAGATGGATCTGCTCATTACGCACCCATTTCAACCCCTTCATCTCTCTCTTCAGGGGCTGTAGACGCTCAATTATCTCCGCCGGGATTTCAATTGCGATGAAAAGGCGCATCGTCTTGTCACTTGCAATAAGCGGTGAATATCATGTCCGGTCCGGATGCTGCAAAACTGGCATTCTTCATCTTGAGGGCTTTCGATAGGATACGCTTTTTTATAGGGAGCGCGTCGCGTGCGCCGAGCCCAAGAATCACCGGCGCGTAATGGAGTTCGATCTTGTCCACCAGATCAAGGTCGAGCAGTTCCGCCGCGATTTCCGCACCACCCTCCGCGAGGATGGATGTGATGCCTTCCGCGCCAAGCTTGCGTAATGAATCGAGCCATTGTTTTCCAGTCCCTGCGTTGATTATCCGGATCTCCCCCCCCTCTTTTGCTGGCGAGAAGAGTTTACGGGCCGACTCCGCTGAAAGCGAGGAGCTCGCGACAATGCGGATGGGTTGCTTCCGGGGTTTGAAGTCGCGGACAGTCAGGGATGGATGGTCGTGGCGAAGCGTTTCCGCTCCTATGAGTATAGCATCGGATGCGAGGCGCAGGCGCTGGACCCGGCGGCGGGTCTCCGCGGATGTTATCCACTTCGAGACGCCTTTGAAGTCTGCGATTTTCGCATCGAGCGTAAGGGCGAGCTTCAATGTGACGAAAGGGATTCCGCTTCCTATCCATTTGAAGAACGTCTCGTTGGCCGCGCGGCATTCGTCCTCGAGAAGCGGATGCTCCACTTCGATTCCAGCCGCGCGGAGGATTTTGTCGGCGCGTCCCGAATGCAAAGGGTTGGGATCGGATATCCCATAGACGACTTTCGCCACGCCTGCATTGATTATTGCCGTTGTGCACGGAGGAGTCCTGCCCTGGGTGCAGCAGGGCTCGAGGTTTACATATAGGGTCGCGCCCTTGGCATTCCTTCCGGCGGATCGCAGCGCGACGACTTCGGCATGCGGACCTCCGGCGACCCGGTGCCAGCCCCTTCCCACTATCCTGCCATCCTTCACGAGGACGGCGCCTACGACAGGATTGGGGCTTGTGGATCCCCTGCCCCTTTCGGCAAGGCGCAGCGCCATTGACATGTAGCGTTCAGGGCTCGCCCTGAGCGAAGTCGAAGGGTTCATCCGTTCACCGTTGTAAGTGGATGGCTACTTTGCGCCGTCCCGGCGCAAAGATGTGTTTGCGCGGAGACCGCGCAAACTACTCACTGCGCCCCTCAAGTACTTTGCGCCGTCCCGGCGCAAAGAAGCTCCCCGCAGTTGCTGGCGGGCAGGATGCGTCCTGGTCATTTTTTCCTCGGCTCCATGGTGTAGAGTCCCGTGGTGACGGCCCACGCGTCCTCCATGCTCATGGTCTTCCACTCGTGTCCTGCACCCCATGTGTCGCTGTAGACAATCTCGTTTTTCTCCTTGTTGTATCCCTTGATTATGCGCATGTGGCCGCCTAGTAGCTGAGGTAGCTTGACGCTTTCCTGGGCCATTCCGAGCATGAGTCCCCAGAGTAGCGGTACACCTTCATCCACCGAGGAGAAGACCGCCTTCTGGAATTTGGCGTAGTCGTTCTTCTCTTCATTGACTCTGGCTTCTCTGAGCGTGTCAATTTCCATCTGGTCATAGTATCCCTCTATTTGGACCCAGTCCTTGAACTTTGTTTCCGGCTTCTTCGCCTTCTTCTCAACCTTGTTGTAGCCCTTCAGGGTCTTTCTGAAACGTCCGAAGTCGAATCCGACTATTTCCTTGGTGCTTACCCCGAATTTGGTGCCAGTCTTCTTGAGCATGTCATACATCTTGTCGGGGTTGGTCCCTCCGTCGGAGGCTGTGCCTGCAATCTGTGCGAGGACGTGCTGGTCCACCTCGGAGCCGTAGTAGCGCAGAACCGTCTCGGCGGTGGCGACGGCGCAATATCCCTTCTGTCCCTGATCCACCATGGGAATTCCATCTATGAAGACGTTTCCCTTGTCGTCCTTCTTGACGTTTTTCTTGAGGTCGGAGGCGGAGGCGGTGGCCTTGATCTCGGAGGGTTTGGTGCTTGAGCTTATTGTTTTCTTGCGAGGATCCTTCTTGGGATCGAACTGGGACACCTCGAGCTTGAGATATTCCGCGCGTTCGACCTTTCGATGATCCGTAGTGCTCCAGAGCATGACCACTGCTGTGCTGTTTTCCTTCACCCAAGCCTTCTTGGATATCCACATTCCCGTGGTAAGCCTCTGCTTGTCATGGGTCATGCCTTTGTCGGCGGACCATTTTGCGATTTTATCGGAGTAATCCGCCACTTTCTTTTCGAGCGCATCTATCGAGAGGTCGCCCACGTCGCCCCTGTTGTAGAGGGATACCTCGATGTTGCAGAGCTTTCCGTCGGAGAACCTGAATATGGCCTCTACGACCTTCTCGCCGAGGAAGCTCATTTCCGGGCTGTTGCCCCATCCCGGGTATCTTGCGGCGTCCTTCTGGTCGGATAGCCATTTGACGAAGGGAGGCGTCGAGGATTTTTCCGGGATGAAGGATTCCGCCTCGGTCTTCCATGCATCCGGGCTTGCGATGAATTCGTCGAGCTTCGCGAGATCCGCGGCCGAGGCCGGGAGGGATAAGACTGTTGCGAAAATCGCGGACGCGAGCTGCCAGCGGATTGATTTCATGGTGCGCTCCATTGTTTTTGCCTGACTGTCAATTGCAAAATACCAAAATCGTTTCAATATAGCATCGGGCGTTGGAAAAACAAAGTCGGAATATTGGTCAAAGGGAGCTG
>CAZGJP010000033.1:0-15387 GCA_964526605.1 uncultured Lentisphaera sp. | reverse complement strand
GAGGAGCTTTGGTCGTTCATTAAAGCAGACGAAATTGGTTCTGTCTGTTCTACTCGTTCCAAAAGGCCGATGGTTGGCTCCCGCACGGCATGCCGCTTTCGGTGGGAGCCAGCCAGATACGGATAAACACTATCCCGCACAAGGACATAAATTCCTGGGGGCCATCTGCTCTCTCCTACTATATTTTCGAAAGCGGAGACGAATTGATTCTAGACGAAAACATTCCGTTCGCCGACACTCTTGGCGAGACTGCTACGCTCCACGAACATGTATGCCGTGGCCTAGAATGGCTCTTGGCCGACCGCACCGACCGCGGTCTCTCGCGGATTGGGCAAGGCGATTGGAACGATCCCCTGAACATGGCGGGGAAGGACGAGAAAGGGGAATCTGTATGGCTCTCAGAGGCTCTTTCTCTGGCGTTGGACACTTGGGCGCCATTCTGCGAGACCCGGGGTGAAACTGGTCGAGCATTGAAATTCCGCGGCGAAGCGGCCGCATTGCGCGCGAAAATAAATGAACTGGCATGGGACGGCAGATGGTATATCCGCGGATTCACAGACGCAGGGATTCCGTTTGGAACGAGCAGCGAGAGCGAGGGACGGATTTTTCTGAACGCCCAGAGCTGGGCTATCATTTGCGGTGCCGCCGACGCCGAACGTACAGAATCCTGCATTCGCTCCGTAGAGGAACTGCTGGGCACACCATACGGACCGATGACCTTGGCTCCCGCATACACACGGATGCGCGAAGACATAGGCAAGCTGACACAGAAGGCGCCGGGTCGTCTGGAGAACGGGTCGGTTTACTGCCATGCGGCCACGTTTTACGCGTATGCGCTCTATAAGGCGCGCCGTCCAGACCATGCCTACAGGATTCTACGCAACATGCTGGCAGGCTCACCGCAGCATTCCGTCGAACGCGCTGGCCAGCCGCCGCTTTATATCCCTAACGCCTATCTGGGGACGGCATGCGGATACAATGCGGGGAAGAGCACACATTCGCCAAACACGGGCACGGCACCATGGTATTATCGCACTGTCGTCGACTGCATGTTCGGATTGCGCGCCGAGCGCAACGGACTAAGGGTGGATCCGCAACTCCCCGGAGAGTGGGCTTCAACTAGGGCTCTGCGTCGCTGGCGTGGCGCCGTTTTTGATGTGAAGTTTACGCAGAGTCCTCAGGCTGACCATCTTGAGGTTGAACTCAACGGAAAACAGCTTGGAGATTGTCTGATCCCCGTCCAGCCGCCCGGCAGCAGCCATGCGGTTAGGGTCAGGGTGCCGTGTGGGTAAAAGGATTGTGAAAAAGGCAAACGCGACAGCCCAATCTGAAGAATGAACTCAAACGTCTCCTTGTCCAAGGCGAAAGACACACTAGCTACAAAGTTACGTGAACGCCGTCTCCTGCCCACTTAGCTATTTCCGAGGCCAGCGTAGTCTCCATTGCGATCAGCGAATAGGCCGTCACTAGTTCGGGAATGCTCTTCATCCAACGGACGTGTCTTCAATTATAAAAATTGTAAACAATACGTCGGCCTCAGTGGTATATTTTTCTCTGGTTTGGCTGTAAGGCTTTATGGTTGCAGATCCAGCGTTCCGAAGTGCTGCGGCTGGAATCCGAGACCGCTGGCCTTGGTGTTGGGCCAATAGACTTCGTCCTGTATGGGTTTTCCGAAGACGGTCAGGTTCAGGTTGACCCCCAGCTTGGATCCTGGAGCGGGCTTGTAGGCCTTCAGGTCCGATGCCGGCAGGAGGAACTCCATCACGTATCCATCGCCCTTGCGCTTGCATCCGGACTGGATCTTCGCGATGTCCTCTCTGTTCGCTGAAATCTCCTTTCCCCGCTTCCACTGTCCGACATAGACCCTGTTCTGGTCGGGGAGCGGGACGAACCAGAACTGGTGGTCGCCTTCGCCATATTCCCGCTGGGTCTTGTCTCCTCTTGCGTCCAGGAAGAGTTCGAGCGCGTCGCAGGCCCAGAACCACTTGGGATCCTGGTTGACTATTCTTGAATTCTTCACCTCGACGGCTCCATATATGCCTTCTGGGGCCCAGGCGAGGAAAATCTTCGCCTCGGTGTCGTTCATCTTCCGTCCGAGCATCCACGAAGGCATTTGCGAGTCGGCGGGCCAGTCCGACAGATCTCCGTCCATCTTGAGTCCAGCCTTCGCCTTGCGCATCTGATACTGCGGAGGAATAATCGGCGCGTTGATGTCCAGCTCATTCGGGCCGAGGAAGCGGAGCATGGCGGACTGATCCGCCGGCCATCCGCTCGACCACTCCAGAGGAACGGAGACCTCCGTGCTCCCGCCCGCCGGGATCTCGGCGACATCGTATTCGGTCTTGTCCGCCTTCCATGTGCTGGGCAGTTCGAGTCTGAGCTTTCCGGAAAGCGCCCGGGCTGCCTGGTTTCCGATGCTGACCTTTATTTCGGTCTTGCCCGGACTTCCTACGATGGCCGGTGCGGCGATGGTCGCTCCGGGGCGCACCAGGGCGGCCACGGGCATCTCCTTAACCATCTTTCCAGCCTCCTTGCAGTGGAGTGTCATTGAGGTCTGGCCCAGCTTCTGCCCGTTCGGAATTTTCAGAGGCATGACTATGTCCTTGCTCTGTCCGGGGGCGATCCCCTCGAAGGAAGCCGCAGGGCATTCCCATCCTTCCGGAGTCTTTGCCGATATTTCTCCGGAGATGGGCGTTCCCCTGTTGTTCGCGACTCTGACTACGACCTCGGTCTTGTCCGCTGGACTCAACGTCATGAGATGCGGGCTTTCAACTTCGTAGGCGGTCTGCAGATAGAATGGGTCGTCCTTGGAGAGCCCCACGAGGTATATTGGAGTCATCTTGAGTTTCGCCTTGCGCCCCTGCAGAGGATTCGCGAACCAATCCTTGAGTTCGCCAGCCGCGAAAGATATTTCCGGGCCTTCGTCTCCTTTTATCGTCCATAGCGAAGCCACCAGCTTGCCGTCGTTCCGGAACACATATCCGTGCGTGTTGTCGCCACCGGCGTTGATGCTGCCGACGTATTCGGGCTGGGGCAGGATGTTGGTTATCCCCGCGAGGGAGCAGAGGTTGGCCTTGGGTTCTCCCCTGGCGTCCAGAAGCCCCATGCCGTCGAAGAACACCTTCGGCGTGGCGGAGTCGAAATTGTAGAACCAGAAGCACTTGTCGGTGCCAGCGGCCATCTGGAGCATCCATGCGCGCGGCAGATATGCTGCCTGCTGGTATGGGTTCACGATCCTGCCAGCGAGGATGTCCCAGCCGAATTCCGTGAACCACGACTGGCGCTTGATCCCGTCGGCGGATGCCGCCCTCTTCTGCTCCCTGAGGTCGTCGAAGAAGTATCTCGGCCTCACCATGTCCATGTTCGCATTGCAGAAGTTCCTCTCCGGGGCGTCAACCCCGCAATAGTGGTGCGAGTTCAACGCATATATCTGGGCGAAGTGTCCGCTCTTCACGCAATCGCGGGCCAGTTCTGGCCATATTCCGGCGCGTCCGTTCTCTATCGGGAAGTAGGGGCCGCCCCCCATCACCTCGAGCGCCTTCAGCACCTGGGCGAAGGCTTCGTGGTAGAGCTGGTAGTTCTTCCATCCACAGAGAGTCTCGACCCTGCGGTGAGCCGCGTCAAGATCATATTCGTTGCTCAACTCCCAGAACTGGATGTCCGGAAAAGCCTGCACCACGTCGGCTATCTCCTTGCGCCAGGCCGCGTCGGGCCCCAGCGGACCGCTTATCTTCCCGTCGGCCGCCTGCGGAGGCTTTATGGACTTCTGCATTACCGGGAGCAGCATCACGTCGAGATCGCGGTATGCCTGGACTATCTTGGGAAAGTAGGGCCAACCTGCATATTTCTTGTCGCCACCCTTCGCCTTGAGAAGCCAGTCGTATGAGAATGCGTATTCCCGGAACCAGACTATGCCGGCCTTCATGAAGGGCTCGATGACTATTCTGCCCCCGCTATGCACGTTCATGCCGTAGGGAGAGGCTATCTTCTGCTCCCTGCTCAGATTGTGCAGGGGGGGGAGCTTCGCGAGCTTCATCTCCTTGGATATCTTCTTGCCATCGGAAAGATCGAGGTCGGCCTTGACGGTGTAGATCCCGTATTTCTGTGCCGGAACCGGGATGGAGACCGAGGCTATGCTGTCTGCGGATATCTCCTTTCTTCCAGGAGCGCCCAGCCGATTGCCATCGTAGTCGCTGATATTCCACGTCAGGGTTCCCTTCAACGTAGTCGCGAGCCAATTCCTCATCGAGAGGGCGAGGGCCGGCTCCTCCCCGGTGAAGACTCCGAACGGAGCGGCGGGGGAAAGCTCGACCGCGACCAATGCCGTCTTCGGGCATTCCTTCGGGCTCTTGTCAGGTTCCTTCGGATTCGGGTCTGGTGTCCATCCCTTCAGGGCTCCGCTTGCGAGATCCACGTCGGCGAGGTCAGTCTCCACCCTTATCTCGTCAATCCACAGCGTGACTTTCTTCTCCTGGCTCTGCTTGCCCCAGTTGTGCGTGCCGACACCGACGATGGTCACGGGCTGCACCCAGTCCGCCGGTATCTTCACTTCAATCTCCTGCCATTCCGTGGAGAATTTAAGTGGCTTCTCGAAGGGCTTGCCCCCGCATCCCCAGCCATCCTTGAGGTTCAAGACGAATCCATATCCGGGGTCGTCGAGCTTTCCTCTGACGACCACTTTCCTGATCCTGCCTGGAACGAGCATCTCCGGGGACAGCTCGTATGCGGCGAATTCGAAATCCTTGCCCGAGAAGCTGGTCTCTATCCTGGCGCATCTTCCATGTTTCGCCCCCGCTTCGGAGACGATGGATGTCGAGCCTTTCGCCTTGTTCCATGGGCCGACGCTCCAGGCGCCGCTGCCGTCGTATGCCGTCTTCTGCACGACCTGCTGAGCATCCACCGATGCGATTCCCGATGCGAGCGCGATCCCGGCCGCGAGGCCAGCCAGTCGTCCAGTCTTCTTCATGTTCAATCTCCTGAATTTGTTTTTGCTTCGTGCGTAACTATCAACCCGCGGTGGGGGAGCGACGCGAGGATCATGGCCAGTTCGTCGTCGGCCAAATCCACCTGCCAGTTAGACATCATGAGCGACTTGCCTGTCTCGCATACAGCCTTTCCGGCCGCGATCAGGTCGGAAAGCGGTGGCCCGTTCGGGTCGTTGGATATCTCCACCCCGTCAAGCGTTTTGTTCCGCAGCACCGCCTCGACCGAGCCGATTGCCGCGCTGTGGACATGAATATACGACGTGTCGAGGGAATCCGCAATGAGGATGTCGCACGGCAGGACGAATTCCTCGTACATCCGGGGGCTTATGAGGGCGATGAAATCCTCCGACCATCTCGCCCCCCTGCCAGGCATGTAGAGCCCAAATACGTCGGTCGTGCCGCGACGCTCCTTCAACATCGAAAATTGCGCCTCGTAGACCTGCATCCAGAACCTTGTAGCCTCGGAGGCCAGGCGCTTCAAGTCGCCGGAGCCCTCCGCCATCTCGAGGCAGAGCCTTTCGCTTCCGACAACGCCGGCGAGAATGTCGAAAGGCCCCACCATGTCGCAGGTGGACATCATCCAGCCGTCGGCCAAGTCCTGGACCTCCGTGAATTTCCTCTCGTAGCTCCTCCACAGGCCGCATGATGGATCGAAATCCCGGATCCGCAGGTCCGATAGAGGACCGGTGGCGGACGGGTGCGACCAGCTCGTGTTGCGGTCCCACTCGAATTCGGCGCCAGCCAGAGCGGGAAGAAATGCCGGGCCATAGTTGACGGCGAAGAAAGGCATCCTGTCAGGATCGGCCTCCGCCGTCCCCTCCACCCGGCGGAGATTCTTCTCGAATATCTCTCTTGAGCCAAGCCCGACATCAATGGAGGGCGGATCCAGCGGATCCGCGAAATTCGCAAAGACGCCTTCCAGAGGCCGCTCGAGGCGTCTCATCCAGAACAATTCGTGCAACTGCATTCTTTCTTCGGCCAGCCTATTCACTTTCCTATCTCCGCGACTATCCTGTGCAACTTGCCATCCGCGAAATTCGCAACCTTGCGTCCTTCGGTCCGGACTCCATCTACGGACAGGGACAGCTTTCCCTTCTGGAGACCGTGCGGATTTCTTATTTCGACATGGTATCTGGCGCCTCTGAAATCGCGCTCCAGCGAGCATTTTTTCCAGGACGATGGGAGGCAGGGGTCTATGAGGAGTCCGTCGAAGTCGGGTCTGACTCCGATCATCCATTGGGTCATGGCGCGGAAATACCAGCTTGCGGAGCCGGTCATCCACGCCCAGAGGGTTTTCCCCGCGCGCTTGTTCTCCGGCCCGAGGAACTGGTTCGTCATCACGTAGGGCTCGCATCCCGAATGAGTCGATGGATTCCATTCGCTGTCCGGCATCGCCGTCCTGAACGAGCTGTAGGCTTTGTCACCCCTGCCGGCGTAGCAGTCGGCGACGACCTTGAAGGAATTTGCGTGGCAGTATGCTGTGCCGTTCTCCCAGATTCCCGGGACCAGCAGCGTCACCCTCCCTATTCCCATGTTTGGCTTCGTGTATGGCGGGAACTGGACGCGGCTTCCGCAATCGGTCTCGAGGATTTCATCCACCGCCTTGAAGAGCTTCTTCACCCTGCTCTCGTCGGCGATTCCAGCCATCACCGCCCATACCTGCGGGAGGAGGTATATGCGTCCCTCCTCCTCCATCCTGGTGCCCACCTTCTCTCCGCGGTCGTTTATCGCGCGCAGATACCATTCCCCGTCCCATCCATGGTCGTTTACGGCATCGGCCATTATCGCGGCCCTGGCGAGCAGGTCGGAGGTCTCGGCCCTGTCGTGTAGGACGTTCTCCGCGATGCCGGCGGCGATCTTGAGGCTGTAGACGGCGGCGATCGAGGTCCACACGGACTCTCCGCGGCCCTCTATTCCAACACCGGTGAGGGAATCGTTCCAATCCCCGAAATGGCACTTGGTCATTCCATGCTCCCCGATGTCTTCGGTAAGGTGTTTCGTGCCGCGCACGAGATGTTCCCATACGCTTCCCGAACCCTTGTCGTAGAACTTGACCTGCTCCTGGAGGAATGCATGGTCCCCGCTCTCCTTCAGATAGGCGTCCACCACGGGGGCTATCCACACCGGCCCGTCGGAGTAGTGGTGATCATCTACCGGGAGCCATCCCCGCATCGTGTGCCCGTCGGAGAACTGGTGCTCCAGACACTCGACTATCATCCTCTTTGTGTAGGGTATGTCGAACGAAGATGTGGCCCAGAGCATCTGCATCGCGTCGCGGAAGCCGCGTCCGTTGTCGCTTCCGACATCGGCGTATACCTGCATCTGCTGCTTTATCCACACGTTGATTAGATGGTCCACGCGCTTGTCCGGCGTTTCTATGAGTATCTTCGATATCCCCTCGTCCTTGATTCTTGCGAGTTTCGCGAACTGCTCCTCGACCGCGCCGGGCTTGGACAATGGAAGCACTATTCCGGCCGTCATCCCGCGTCCGCTCGATGCTCCGATGAAGACGTTGAAACTTCTCTCCTCTCCCGGGCCGAGTTCGACGGAATGTTCGAGCGCGCCGGCGAGATATTCGCATGATCCAAGGCTGTCTAGGAGCTTTCCCCTGCGTAGGGCGAGGGGGCTGTTGTAGTGCCCGAAATGGCCGACGAACGCGTCGCGCGAGGTCTCGAATCCGGATGGCTTCGCGTCCGACGCGATGAATCCGTCGAATACGTCGTGGGTTCTCTCCGCGGCCCTGTTGCATGCCTGGGCGGCGTTGATTTCTGGATACCATTCTCCGTGGAGCATTCCGAAGTAGTCGCAGTAGCGCTGGTAGCCGTCGAGTGCGAACTCGACATAGGAGTAGAATTTCAAGGACGCGCCGGTCTTGCGCGAGTTCCGCAATGTCACGGTCCACGCCTCGCATGGGAAGTCCGGTGGCACGAAGACGCGGGTCTGGACGGAAATCCCCTTTCTGGTGGAGGAGATGATGGAATACCCCGGACCATTTGCGCATTGGAATCTGGAAACCGGTTTTTGGACCGGATGCCATCCTGGCGACCAGAAGGAGCCGTCCTTTTCATCCCTGACATAGAAGTAGCGCCTGCCGTTCTTTATCAGTATGTTCCTTCCGCGGCGGTCTATGTATTGGGCGGCGCGCTCCTTGTACGCTCCCTCTCCGCCACCATGCTGGCTCACCGCCGAGATGAACCTCTCGTTCCACATGTAGTTCACCAGCGCGCGTGGCGTCTCCTTCTCCTTCACCACGAACTCCCGCCCATCCTTCCGGAAAAATCCGAAACTCGTCTTCAAATCCAAATCCTCCATGTTTGTTGGTATGTCAACTGATTTCTCCCGACCATGACGATCGCGTCGTCCTCACGATTTTCCCTCCGGAGCCGATGTTCATCCGAGAAGACTCCGGGCATGACGCGGAGAGATGGAACTTGTCCGCTCCGGTCCGCCTCCATGAAACAGATATTTGCCCTCCCGGGACCATGCACTTGAAGTCAAGCGTGTCGAAGCAGTCGAAGGCTGGCCTGACGAGGATTCGTCCATATCCCGGTTCGTCCGCGTGGATTCCGACTACTGCGCGGCGGACAAGATGCGGCATGACCGCGCTCCAGGCGTGGTTGCGCGAGTCGTGGTTTTCCGCCCGCCAGCTTTCCCATGTGGTGGTCGCTCCCCGCTCGAGATGGCCCCTGAACGCCTCGTTGAAGTGTCCGACCGCGTCCGCAGCAGCGGTCTGGCATTTTGCCGCAGCCTCGGCGAGGAAGAAATAGCTGTATGGTGTTCCCATGGATATCCAGGGATGCCTTGTGATGTCGAGGATCTTTTTCAGCGCGTAAACGGCGGCATCGCCTGAAAGCACCCCTGTCATTATCGCGAGCGCGTTTGAAATCTGCGAAAATCGCGGCTCCCCCCCCTTGCCGGCCGCGTCTGCCAGCAGGCCGGCCGATGGGACGAAGAAGAATTCGCGGCATTTCTTCAAGAGAGATGATATTTCGCGATCCAGCCCCCTGCTGTCGCCGCCAAGCGTCTTCTCGAGGGCGGAGAGAGACTGCAACGCCTCCAGGTAATAGAGGTTGAACCCTGAATTCACGTCCCTGCGGTCCAATCCCACGGTGGTCATCGGATGCCATCCGTTGCCTTGGTGGTCGAGGAAGAGCAGTCCCTTGAGACCGTCGCCGTGGACTTGGCGCATTTTGTCCACTGTGATCATTCCGTTCTCGTCGCGATATTCGCGGAACTGCGCGACTATCGCCCGGGAGGTGGAGATGCACGCGGCGGCCGTGTCAGCATCTCCCGTGAAGCGGTGGTATCTTCCCAGCGCGATGACAGGCACGAGGCTGTAGTCGAAGAGGGGGACGGCCATTCCGAAGAGACTTGCGTTGAGCAACGGGCCGCTTTTTCCGATTTCATCGTTCGCGGCCAGGCAAAGGTGGCGCATGTGCGAGAAGTCGCCCGTCATATGGCCGACGCTTTCCGCTATCCAGACTCCATCTCCCCAGTATGTTCCCTGTTCCCGGGTGTTGCAGTCGTATGTGCATGCCTGCGTGTTGAGCATGATGCTCCTGCGGGAGATGCGGTAGATGCTTTCCGCCACCCGATCGTTCGAGGAGAATTCGTCGGAGAATTCCAGATCGGCCCTGCAACTGTGCGAAGTCACCCGGCTGACCTCGACCTTGCCGACGGCGTCCTTGAAGACGAGGAAAAGGAATCGGTATCCGTTGAAGTGGTAGAATCTGATTCGGTTGAGTCCCGGAACGAGATGATACCTCGCGTAATAATGCCCCGAGTTTCTCCACACTATCGGCCTGCCGTCGGGGCGCAGGTCCTCGGCCATGGCGAACTCGAGGGTGCATGGCCTCTCGACATGTATTTCCGCGGCGGGGTCGCCGGCCATCATGCGCCCGAAATCGTATAGGAGCAGGAATCCGGGCTCGCCAAGTCGCCGATCGAAGCTCATAAATCCATTCCGGGTCTGCTCGTATCGAGCCTCATCGAACTCGGGCCAGGCGTGTTCGTGGTCGAGCCGGACCGCCGTGTCCTGCCAGTTGTAGATCTCGGTGTTCCCCCGGAAGACCGTCCTTGGAATCTTCAAGTCCTCGACATCCCATCCGAGCGGAGGCAGCATCCTCCTCCGGATCTCCAGATCCGGGCGGTCGAAACAGCGCGGACTCCTCCATGCGTTCTTTGCGATTTTCGCAACGGCATCGCTACGGTAGTCCTCCTCTGCGAATTTCGCAAGAATCCTAAAGTCGGGATGAGCGAGGTCGAGATCCTCCATCTGCTCGATGGCCCAGTTGCGCCGCGGAGTGTCCGGATGCCAGCATTTCAAATCGGCCACCTTCCATTCCGGTCCCGTCGCGGACGAAATTTTCCCGCCACCGCATCTTGCCTCGAATGAGGCGATGATCCCGGCGTGCTCCTTCATGTTGTATTTGGTGTCCGCTCCGACGAAGCAAGCGAGCACGAGGATGTAGTTGACGCCGGGTTTGATGAAGCCGGCCAAGTCGTATTCGTCAATCATCAATGCCGGCTTCCAGAATGGCGCGGGTCCCGCGTTGACGAAGCGTCCGTTGACGTAGAGCTTGTATTTCGTGTCCGCGAAGACTGCGATTTTCGCGGCGGAGCATTTTTGTGGAATTTCGATTTCTCCCAGGGCGGCGACGAACTGGTTCGGGCGCTCGTCATCGGCCCATATCCACCTCGTCCCGGATGGAATTCGCCACAGCTCGACACCAGGCTTGTTTTTCACATGCATTCCCTTTTTTTCCAAAGTTCAAGAAAATATCACTTGTATTGACGATACGTTTTCCAGTTCGTCGTAGGGCAGACGGGAACCATTGGGCACCCGGATCGACGATGGGGCCGTCTTCGCCCCCGCTCCCGACTTGACGAACTCGAAATTGATATTCCTGCCACGAATGTTCCGGACGGCCTGAGCCCTGTCGCCGAAAGCCTCCGGGAGCCTGGCATCTATCTCAAGCTCGTCGAAGTCCGGCCTGATCCCGAACATTCCATCCCATATGGTCTTGATGAACCAGCCAGCCGAACCTGTGCGCCAGGAGAACATCGCGCGTCCCGGGTGCCTCGATGCAGGGCCTTGGAAGGAGTTTGTGATCTGGAACGGCTCTATCAGGGCCTTCTCAGGGGGATTTTCCGGATTCGTCGGCAGAACCCTGTGTAGCAGTTCGTGCGCCTCGTCGGGCATTCCCGCGCGGACAAGCCCGTAGGTGTAGAAGAGCATTCCCTGCACATAGTTCGATCCGTTTTCGACCATGCCCGGCGGATCGTTTGAAATCCTGCCGACATCCTCGCGGTATTTCGTGAAGGGGGGAGATAACAGCATGACACCGTATGGAACGTAGAGTTCGCGGCGCATCGCCGCCACGATCGCCTTGGCCTTCTTCGTGTCGGCCACGCCGGTGAAGAGCGACCATCCCTGCGGTTCGATGAACATCCTTCCCTCGTCCTCTTTTTTGGAGCCTATCAGTCTTCCGGCATCGGTGACGGCGCGGACATAGCGGTCACCCTCGAAAAATTTCGAGTTCAATATTTCCGTCAGTTCGTCGGCCCGGGTTGAATATTTTTCCGCGTCCCGGTCGCCCAGCCTTTCGAGCAGGGGCGCCATGTTGCGAAGTCCGAATATGTAAGCCATCGTCGTCCAGACCGACTGCCCTTTCCCCTGTCTGTCGACCCCGCCGACAGCATCGTTCCAGTCGCCAAAACCCATCCGGCATATCTTGTCCGGACCTCTCTGCTTGTCCAGGAATTCCACCGTCCGCTTCGCATGTCCGAGGACATTGCCGGACTCTTCCGATTTGAAATATGGTGTTTTCTCATCGAGGACGCTCCAATCCCCGGTCTCCCTGATATACTGGCAAAGGGTGTTCTGGAACCAGACGCCGCCGTCGAAATACGGCTTTTCGATGGGAGGGAAATAGGAGCGCACCGTATGGCCGTCGGCGTAGATGTGCGCCGAGGCCTGCAATATCCTCCTGCGCACAAGGTCCGGGTCGAATGCGCGGAACATGTCGCAATCGGACATCGAGTCGCGGAATCCCATGCCCCACCCGCGGTTCCATTCGGCGTTATACCAGAGCTGATGCTTTATCCACACGTTCACGTAGCGGTCGAGAATGCCGTCCTTAGTCCTTGTGGTGTTCATGGAGAGCAAGTCCGACACGCGGCGGGCGTGATGTGACATGGAAAGCTCGAAGGCGGGCTCTCCCGAGTATTTTTCCGCCTTGTCCACTGCGTCGGCCAAGTTGTCGGCAGTGTATATCTGCAGGTTCAAGGTCTTCGATTGTCCCGGCTCCAGCGACAAATCGAAGCCCGCCGCGAGGCATGGCTGCTTGTCGTCGTCTATGGACGAATTGCTCCATTTGTTCCGGGCGACGGTTTCAGGTCTGGACAGAGGGGAAAAGCCCTTGAGGAATGACTCCGTGTTCATCTCGAACTTTCGGAAGGGGTTGTCGGCGTGGAGGGCGATTGCGTCATCCTCGCCCTTCCTGATGTAGGCGCAGTTCTTGACGTAGATGAGATTGTTGGGTTTCGAGACGAAGGACTTGTAGAGGTTGACCGCATCGAAATAGGGATCCTTCAGACTCAGATCGAGCTGATAGAACGGGGCGAGGAGAATCTGCTTCTTCCTACTGCCCCTGTTGGTCATCTCGATCCGCCAGATCTCCGCGCAATCCTCCTTGTGGACGGTGACGGTCCAGGCAAGCCCGATTCCGTCCTTTTCCGCATTGAATACGCTGTATTTGAGCCCGTGGCGGCACTCGTAGGAGTCCAGCGGCTCGTTGACGGGATAGTAGCTCGGCGACCAGAGCCTTCCGCTACCCTTGTCGAGGACGTAGATGAACCTGTTCGGGCATTTGTAGTTGAAAAGGACGAACTTGTCCCTGCCGTTCTTCGTGTATGCTATTCCAGTCCCGTGGTTGCTTATCTGCAGGTTGAACCTATCGTTCCAGATGCGGTTCTCCCATGGGCGCGGGGTCAGTGGCGTCGTGATCACGAATTCGTTCCGCTCGTCGTCGAAACGTCCGTAGCTGTTGATTTTTGCAAGCGATCCTCCGAAACCGTGTGAATCCGATCTGTTTTTCATAATTAAATCATTCCTATTGTTCTTCCTCGATTATCCGTATCCACGCGACATTGAAGAGGTCCTTGAACAAGAAAGTGATCATGCCGTCGGACTTGATCTTCGCCGATGCGAGCGGGGACTCCTTGCTTGTCGCAAGAACGATGTCGCCGCCAGCGCCCTTGACCGTCAACGACGAATTCTTGCCGAACGGCGAGGCATGGACCTCCACGTCGTATGTCCCCGGCAGCGTCCTGACCATGAACATGTGATCCCGCACCCTGCACGTGTCCTTGTCGGTCGCCGACTCCATCCACTTGGCGATGTTGTCGCCCAGCGCGGCCTTGTCGAACCCCCAGCCTTTCTTCTCGTCGAAGACATCGCCCGAGAGGACCGCCTGGTATTCCAGCGGAACGCCGGACCTCTTCAGCTTGCCGACGAACTCGGTCGAGCCGAAGTCGAAAATATGCTTCTTCAACTTCAGGAACTTGTCTCTCTCCTGCCTGGAAAGCATATCTCTACTCTCCGCTTCCTTCTGCAGCTCCGCTATTCCGGAGAAATTCCCGATTTTTTTGATGTAGACGGGAAAGATGCCCAGCTTAAGATCGGATTGTATTTTCCTCGACTCGGTCCTTCCGAAGGCGTCCGTCACGATGCAGTCCCCCAGATCGAGCGGAAGCAGGGAGTTTTCGTCGAGAGACCAGGCCGTCAGTATCCTCTCCCCTCCACGATTCCAGAGATACAGCCATATCGAAGGATTGTCCTTCATCATGAGCCTCCGAACCCTCCCCGGTTCGACACCGTCGAGCTCCCTTATCAGCGTGGCATACGTGAAGAAGGAGGGCCTGTAGCTGCGGTCCTCCCGGATCAGACCCGATCCGGCATGCTGCGATGGAGTCGAGCCGATCTCCCTATACACGAAAACCTTCTCGATTCCGGCGGCGAGCGCCATCATGAGACAGCGCGGCAGCTTCGCGGCCTGATATCTTTCGTCCCTGCCTATCGGCCCCCCGACGTCGTAGCCGGTCTCCGTCAGCCATATCGGAGCGCCGGGCTTCACCACATTCCACCATCCGCAAAGATACTTCAACTCTGTCTCGTAGTCGTTGTCCTCCGGTCCCGGTTTCCTGCTCCCCCTCTGGACGTTGGGATCCACGAAACAGGTCTCCGGATCCGATCTCCCGCTGTAGAAATGGACGTTGAGTATGTCCGCGAAATCTGCCGGGCACTTTCCGTCGGGATACTTGTACGAGTGCATCTTGGAGACGACATCGAGGCGTATTCCGGCCCACCCGCAACTTGTCACTTTTATCGCCGGGTCGGCTTTTTTCGCCGCCTCGGCCCCGATGCGGAATATGTCGAAATATCTTTCGATGGAGTCGACCCACGGCCCCCAGCTTTCGGCGTTGAGATTTGGTTCGTTCCAGAGCTCTATCACTTTCAAGATGCCCATTCCGCTGGCCTTGTCGTTGGTTTGCAGTGCGCCTTCGGGGTGTTTCGCGGAGCCGTATCTTGCGACGATCTGGAAGATGCAGTCGCCGTAGTCGCCAAAATCCTTTGGCGGGAACCCCCTCGAGTTCTTGTGCCCCTCCGGGGCGCTGCTCGCCCAGCGCGGCGTCTGGAAAACATATGGAAGATAGCTCAGCCCCGCCTCCGTGTACCCCTTGATTATCTCGTCCTCCTTCACATGCCATGGGGCGACGGAGCCGTCGAACGCAAATTTCCCCTTCTCCGGCGATATGAATGCCCACTTCATGTTCTCGAACCTCGCCCATCCGAGCCCGAGCTGCCTGTGGAAAGGAATCGCGCCGATGTCGGATCCATTTATCCCGAAACGCGACTTCTCCCCGAGCGACTTCTCCGCATCCTTGAAGGAGAAATAGTTGGAGTTCAACAGCTCGGTCCTGCCGCCATACCTGATCACGGCGGAAAGAAGATACGCCCCCTGCGGAAGCGCAGGGATTGCGATTTTTTCTACAACGTAATCGCATGGAGGGACGGAAATGTTCTTCTTCTCGGCAAGGATCCTCCTGCCAGTCTCTGGAAGATTGAACTTCTCCTCCTCTGCACCATCGTATGCCATCATCGCCGCAGGCATGCGGATTATCGCCTCCTTCTTGCCCGGCTCGGTCCTGTAGTGGAGCTTGATGAATTTCGCCTTGAACGGCGTCTTGATGCCAAGGGCGAATTCACCCCAGCGCTTGTGCATGTTGACATCCTGGAGTTCCGGCACCGGGGAGAAGTTCTCACCGTCGTCCGACGCAAGCACGTCCATCCGCCACAGCCAGTTCGCGTCGCCGGACTTGAACTTGATCTCCTTGACAT
>CAZGJP010000032.1:1847-15516 GCA_964526605.1 uncultured Lentisphaera sp. | reverse complement strand
TATAATAAGCCTTGTTATTGTAGGTTTAGTGCAGGTTATTTGTGTCGAATATTTCTTGCGCGATTGAAGCATTCATCTTGAAACTCATAAGGACCAGTTTTCGATTTCGAGCCCGGGGATACTTCGGAAGTGTTTGGTGTTGCCTGTAACCAACAATCCACCGTTTATAACTATTATAGTTATGTTATTGTTACAATACATCGTGATATCCTATCTTTCAAGTGTCTTCATTATTAGATTGTTTCAGCCACCGGTCTGCTCAGAACAGGCGGAAGATGCTGTTGTGGTCGAAGGTTTCCTCCTCCAATTGCAACCTTATTCGGCTGAAGTCGGTCTCGATGTATTCGGTTACAGGATGTTCGTCCTCGAGAGTCCAGTCGAGGAGAGCCGCATAGAGGGGGCCTCTCTTCATCCACTGCTCCTGGGGGGTGTCGAAGCCCATCTTGTCCCTTCTCCAGCAGACTTGGTGAGGGAGGGTTTCGGACATTGCCTTTCTGAAGAGATATTTGGTCCATCCGTTTTTCATGTTCATCTGTGGGGGTATCTTGAGCATGAGATCCAGGAAGTTCGCGTCGAGGAATGGGATTCTTGATTCTATAGAAAAGGCCATTGAGTTGATGTCCTCCCATTTCAGCAGGCGCGGCAGATGAATCCGAAATATCTCCGCCAGCCTGTACTGGGCCGGGGAGAGCTTTTGTGCGTCAAGATGCCATCTTGATAGTTTGTTGCTTTCGAGAACACCCCTGAATTCCTCCTTTGAATTGAATGGAAGGAATCGTGTCGAGCTTCTCTTCCGGAACTCTCTTAGGCTTTTCAAGGATTCCGAGAAAAGCAGGGGGTTGCCGGAGCCGATGAGCGCGCCGGCAAAATGGCCTAAGAAGCCGAGCGGGCGATTTTTTGCGAAACTGTTCAGGAGCAACATGTAGGAGTTCCAGTATCCGGAAAGCAGTTCGTCGCCACCTTGGCCGTCAAGGAGCACGGGAACACCGTTGTCCCTCGCCTTCTTCATGACCATGTACTGGGCGAACATGCTTATGCTTCCCACAGGCTCGTCATGCTGGGCAAGAAAGGATTCGAAATGGCGGATGAAGTCCTTTTCTCCTGGAAATACCTTCTCGTGGATGTAGTCTCCGGTCTGTAGAAGCGCCCCCATGAAAGGTCTTTCATCGAATCTATCCTCGTTGAAACAGGCGGAGAAGGCGGAAATTGGGGACGAGCCGGAGAGTTTTCCCATTGACAAGAGGATGGACGAGGAATCGAGCCCCCCCGAGAAGCAGACGCCAACAGGGACGTCGGAACGCAGGTGCAGGGATATTGATTTGGAGAACGATTCCGAGATTGAAGCGACGACACCCTCCTCGTCGGGCGTATTTGCTTCGGGTTCTGGCGGGGTCCAGTATCTGACAGGGTCTAGCGAAGGGCGGGTGACTGTGATTTCCGCAAAATGCCCGGGTGGGAAGGCCATAATCCCTTCGTAGAAGGTCTGAGGAGTGTTCTCATAGCCGGTTGCAAGATATAGCAGGAGGCTCTCCTTGTTCACGCATTTTCTGAAGGCGGGCAGGCGAAAGAACTGCTTTATTTCCGATGCGAAGGCGATGGATTCGCCTGAGCGCCAACAGTAAAGGGGTTTTATGCCAACCCTGTCCCGGGATGCGAAAAAGATATTCCTGCGTTTGTCTAGGATTACGAACGCCCACATTCCGTTCAATTTCCCGAGGCAGGCGGATCCCCATTTCGCGTAAGACGCCAAAAGGACTTCGGTATCGCATGAGGACTTGAACTCAAAGCCGTCGTCTTCGAGCTCCTTCCTGATTTCCAGATAGTTGTATATTTCGCCATTGTAGGTTATTACGTAGTCTCCGCCATGGATGCTCATCGGCTGCAGGCCGGCATCTGACAGGTCTATTATGGAGAGCCGTCTATGGCCCAGCCCGACGTTGAAGGATCCATTGTCGCCGGATGCGTTCAGGTCCAGACCGAAACGGGCTATTCCTCTGCTGTCGGGCCCCCTGTGGGATACAGCATCGGTGAAGTGGTCCAGCACCTGTCTGTCCAAAGGTGCTCCGTTTCTAATTATTGCCGCTATTCCGCACATGGACTTTTGAGGATTTGAAGATTTAGGGATTTAGGGATTTGAGGATAGAGGATGCAAGATACAGGATGCGAGATACTGCCACAGGATACAAAAACACGGGATGAATGATGCAATTTTTCACCACTAACTAACACTAGCAGGACACAAAGAGCCTGCTGATTTCGCGGCGATGAGACGGCGATAGGTGTCGAGGAATGCCGCGCTGTTTTTTCTGGCGTCGAACCTGTCCCGCGCAAGCGCTGGATTCACTTCGAAGGCATTTTTTCTCAGCTCCACGTTTTCATTGGCGGCGATCATAGCCCGGGCCACATCGGATGGGTCCTGGGATGAAATCAGAATCCCGTTCTCCCCATTCTCGACGATTTCCCTCGATGCCGGAATGTCGGCCACCAATGGGAGAAGCCCGCAGGCACATGCCTCTATCAGCGAGCTGGATATACCTTCCGTCCGGATCAGGGACACATAGATGTCGGCGGACCGGATCTGTTCGGCGATGAATTCGGAGTCTAGATATTTGTAGAAGACTATTCTGTCGCGTATCCCGAGATCGCAGGCCAGACTGGACAATTTGCCGCGTTCCGGGCCATCGCCTAGTATCTTGAGAACGGCCTCGGGATGTCGTTTCAGGAATATGGAGAAAGCCCTTAGGAGCAGGTCTATCTTGTAGTCCGGGAAGAGCGATCTGGTTGATATCAGGACGGGGTTGTCTGTCAAGGAAAAGACTTTCCGCTCCGTGGGTTTGAAGATGTCGAGGGCGATGCCCCTGTGCATCACCAGTATTTTTTCCGGGGAGGCGCCATAATCGATCAGACCCTTTTTGATGTTTTCGCCCCAAGCATGGACCAGATCCGCCTTTTTGAGTGCATATCTGACGCAAAGCGCGAGTATGGGCTTGAACCAGATATATGTGGCTGGCAATCTGACTATCTGCTCGTTCTGTGCGGCCAGGACGAGAGGACGGACGGCTGTTCTCGACGCAAGATATCCGTAGCTTGTAATCCTGTATCCGATTATGATGTCGGGCTTCTCATTCTCCACCAGCCTGCTCACTAGGAATTCCCCTATCAGGAATTTAATCCTCGGCGGGATCAGGTTGTATCCGACCGCGATGACATTGCCGTGGCTGGAGCTTGCGCGCGCGGAAAGTATCCTCACCTCGGCGCCCTGCTCCTCGAGGGACGAGGCCCAGGCGAGGGTGTTGGCGCTTCTATCCTCCGCAAGTAGAAGTATTTTAATATTGGTTCCCGCGCTCAATGCTCTTCCTGTCGTGTTTTGTCATTATTCAATATTGCTGCGTAGTAACTGTCCATAATTTCTTGAGGAGCGGAACGTCGCAATTCAAATCCCAGGCTGCCGATGCCGCTGTCGAGGCATGAAAGAATCCGGCTCGCCACGGTGTTTGGATCGGTGTCTTGGGAAACCAAGCCATCTCCCGGTAGAAGATCCCGTATCCCTCCTGTGTCCATGGCGACTGCCACGCAACCGCAAGACAAAGCCTCCAACAAAGCATTGGGCATTCCTTCAGTCCTGGAGGAAAGAAAGAACAAATCAGCGGCCCGATAGAATTCGAAAGGATTTTCCACTTCTCCCGGAAGGAAAAGCTGTCCGTCCAACCTTCTATCGCGAACCTGCTTTCCAATCGTTTTCTGACAATCACCAAGGATGAAGCCGAATAGGTCCGAGCGCCTTCTGCGGAGCGATTCAAAGACATCAAGGAAGAGGGGTAGATTCTTCTCGCGAGTGTCCCGGCCGGCGCCAACTATGACTTTCGCATCCTTGGGTATCCCGAACTTCCCTCTTATCCTCCGCCTGTCCCCATTGTCCAAGGGAATTTCGGAGGGATCGATGATGTTGCCTACAAGAGAAATCTTTTCCCTCCTTATTCCGCGATCAACGAGCTGTTGTTTCAGCAGCGACGAATTTACCACGAATCCGTCCGGGAGCAGACAAAGCCTCCATTTCATGATGCCTATGTTTTTTCTTGCCGCGTTCAGGTCGCCTCTGAGTGATCCGACGAAGGGGGTGGAGGGGCATGCCATGCGGAAGATATTGGTGAAGAAGCTCCATGAGAATGCAAGGTCCGGCTCGAATTCCGCCATGATTTTTCTGAAGGCAAGCATTTTCCGCAGGAAACCGGCTTTCCCGAGTCCACGGACCTGAACTCCCAGAGATTGAATTGGTTCCAGCCACCTTCCGTTTGGCTCTCCCGAAACAAGCACCATGGCATCGTAGCGGCTCCTGTCGAGATGCTTGAGGAACAGATAGAGCTGCCTTTCCGTCCCTCCATTGCCCAGCTGGCCTATGATGCAGAGGATTTTCCTGCCTTCCATTTCTCAAGACTTTCGCGTTAGAAGTTCGGAGTAGGTGTCAACGTAGAGAGCGCCGATCGCCGTCCAGTCCTGTCCCGCCGCCTTGTCCCTTGCGGCCTTTCGCATACGACCGATGGCATTTTCATCCTTGACGAGGGAGATGATGGCCGACGCGTATTCGCCCGCACCGTGTTTTTTCACGATGATGCCATCCATTCCGTCGCGCACTACATCTCTCACGCCGGGCGAGTCGGAGGCTATGACCGGCAAGCCTGCGGCCATCGCCTCGATGCAAACCGTGGGGTATCCCTCCATGAGGGATGGAAATACGAAGATGTCGGAGTTCCTATACAGGGATATGAGTTTTTCAGATGGAAGTTCAAGGCCTTTCTCCTCGGATTCGCCGCAATCTTCGACGACCCTGATTGGCAGCTCCCCTCCCTCGTCGAGCAGGCTGCTGTTGCCACGCCCCGCCAGCACCCACGTGAAATCCATTCCGTGTTCCTTCAGGACGCCCGCTATTTCCGGGATTATTGAAAATCCCTTCTTCGGGTGATTGCGGCCTACCGTGAGCAATGTCGTGGTTCCATTGAGCCGCTCTTCTGGCGCGGACGATGAGAACCGCTTGATGTCCACGCCGTTTGGGATGGTCTTGATTTTCGCCGATGGGATCCCAATCCTTTCGTACTCGCTCCTCATGCTTGCACTGTTTGCGATGAAGGCATCGTAGAGAGGGTATTTTTTTTCAATCAGGCCAGAGACTCGCCCGTCTAGCCTGACCCCGTAATTGATCTCGGGAAAGGTCTGTATGTCGTCACCACAGCATCTGAGCAGGCATGGTATCCTGTTTTTGCGGAAGAAGTCCACGGCGAAGACTCCCAGCGGCCAGCCATTCGTCACCTGCCAAATATCAAAATGGTGCTTGCTCTGGAGCGCGGCCAGCGCATGATGGAGATATGCGCTTCCGACAAAGCAAGGGAGCCTTCTGAACATCCCGCAGGTCTTCTCCCAGAGATATTCGACATGGTATGGCAGGTCGGGCGCTTTTGCCGGTGGCGGACTCGTCGTCACGACCACGGCCTGGTGCCCCATCCCGGCGAGCGCCCGACATATGTTGTGGACACACACCTCCGCGCCGCCGACGCGGGGGTAGAATTGTGGAATGAGATGGGCTATTTTCACTTCTTGCGGGTCAGGCTGCATTTCCGGACGAGTATTTCACCCGAGAAATTCCCCTTTATGGCGTAATATAGAAGGCCTTCGTCTCGCAGGGCGTCGTCCTTTCCAATCGTGACCGACGTTCTTCTGGTCCACGCATCGCTGTCTTTTATTTCATCAGGTGTGTTTTGCTCGAGGATTTGGACGGTGCCGTCACCTTTCTCTAGCAGAAGACATAGCGACACATGCCCTGCCCTTAGAGTCACTCTCTTGAACTGCGCAGAAGCGGAGAACCTCATTCCCTTTCCAGCCTTGAAGGGCTGGAATTTCACGAGCATCTCCTCGGCCTTGTCCGAGACGAGGCGGAATGCCGGGAGATCGCCGGCCTTCTTGTCCTCGAAAATCTCGCAGGAGACTTTTTGCGTTTCGGGATCCGATAGTTCGACAATCCAGTTGTCCCATGGAGATTGCGCCGATGGATTTCCAGACGCTGGCATAGAGAAAATCTCGACATCCACGCCCTCAGGAGAGGCGAGCGGGACAAGCGAGGCGGCTTGGAAGACGGTCTTCATCTTTTTCGCAAGCTCCTTTTCGGCCAACTGCGCCTTTTCGGCGGCGGCTATTTTTTCGGCGCGTGTCTTGAGATAGAAGAAGGTGGCCACTCCGGACAGGGCCAGAAGAGCGACAGCAAGCGCGACGAGGAGGATTCTGGAGCATCTCAGCTTCTTCACCTCCGCCTCGAGGTTCTTCAGATCCGCGGCTCCACATATGGCCTTGTCCTCGCTCAGGGCGGTGAATCCGACGATCTCCCTGAGAGGTTGTGGCGTGTTTGTGAGGTAGAGCGACACGAAATAGCTGCTCTTCTCCGGCAGGCCGCATCTGTTCTGGTCGTGCCTGTAGGCATCGATGTCGAAGGGTATCTTCCGGAAGAGGATGTCGCCTTTCCCTTCGTCGTAGATGCAGTATGACGCGCGGACGTCATTGTCGCGTGGCTGTCCGACCGAGCCCACGTTGACGATATATCTCTTGCCATCCTCGATGTTGAAGTTGGTAGGATCGAGCCAGTGGGGATTTCCGCTGGCCCCGATCACATAGATCCCCGGGACGTGGCTGTGGCCGACGAAGGCGAGAGGTTCCGGGAAGGAGGCGAACTCTCCGCGGGCATCGTCCTCCTCGAATATATATGAGAATCTTCCCGGATGCCGGAAGGAAGCATGGGCGCACCTGAAGTCCCTTCCCTTCAGCATCAGGGGCATGGATGAGATGAACTTCCTGTGGCCGTCCTCGAGCCGGGAGGATGTCCAGTCTATCAGGAACTTCGCGTTGTCGTTGAAATTCTCGGTGGAGAGCTTGCCGGCCGCCGCCGCGTCGTGGTTGCCAAGGACAAAATGATTCACATGCTGGTAGCAGCTCTCCACTGTCTCAGTCGGGCATGGTCCGTATCCAACCATGTCGCCGAGACAGATGATGGCGTCCACCCAGCTGCTCCTTATGTCGGTGAGAACGACATTGAGGGCCTGCCTGTTGCCGTGGACATCAGATATTATCGCGTAGCGCATATGAATTTTTCTGCGAAAAATTTATGCTGGCGGCATTCATATTTGATATGGCACGAATACGAAATCGAAGACAGCCGGATTGAAATCCTTCGTGTTTCTTGTAACAAGGCCGAGGCCATTTTCGATAGCCAGCGATGCTTGAAATGCGTCGGGCAACTTCCATCCATTCTTTCTTCGCAACTGGGCAGCCACGTCAGCAATCTTTGAATCGATCTGAAGGCATATGAAACTGTCAAGCAATCCAGCGACCAGGAATTGTTCTTCCTCATTTGCCCCCGCAAGGACTTCCGCGCGGGTTATAGGGGAAATTACGGCCTCCCCATGTCGGTTTGCATCAAGCCACTTTGTGGCCTTGGCGACGCCATTGAGATGATCTATAAGGATTACCGAATCAATGATAAATTTCCCCTTCCCTCTCATCCCATTCACTCCTAATGCTTCTGACAAATTCAATTGCGTCCACATTCCTCTTCTTCCAGAGACCGGCCGTGCCCGAAATAATTTTATCAGTCCCATATCCGGACGAAGCCTTCCTCATGAGCCTCAAAGCCCGTCTTATGGCCTCGGCGGAAGAAATATGCCGATTCCTGCTATATGAGTCAAGCCAACGCTTATCCTCCTTCTCCATGGATACTATGGTTCTTATCATTTCGATCTCCTTTTTGTATATCACATAGCATATATCATGTGATAAAAAAGTCAAGCTTAAACCTTGAGCCAAACCTACTTCCTGGTCACCAGCCATTCTCCGACCACGAGCACATCCAGTTCCGAGTTGAGATACACGTCTATTGCGTCACATGCCCCGAGCACTATTGGAAATCCATGGAGGTTGAAGGACGTGTTCAGGACTGCCGGTATTCCGGTCCTGGCCTCGAATCTCGATATGATGTCGTGGAAGTCCGGGTATATCCTGGGGTTGACCGTCTGGGCTCTGGCTGTCTTGTCGGCCTGATGGACTCCGGCTATTATCTTGTCCTGCATCTCCGGCTTCACGTTGAACGTGAACATCATGTATGGAGAGTAGGATTTTTTCAGGCTGTCCGGGACATCAACGACGACCTCGAGTTTTTCCTCGAGTGCGGCTGGTGCAAAAGGCATCCAGAAGTCGCGCTTCTTTATCGCCGCGTTGATCTTGTTGATGATGCGCATGTCATCGGGAGAGGCGAGAATCGAACGATTCCCGAGGGCACGGGCTCCGAACTCCATGCATCCCGACGCTCTCGCGACGATCTTTCGGTCCACCAGCAGTTCGACTATCTTGCCGTTGATGTCGTCGAAACGCTGGAAGTCCACCTTCCCGGCGTATTGCTTCCTCGCCTCCTCGATGTCGAATGAGGCGTCCGGGCCTATGCAATAGTCTTCGAACTCGATATCGGGCCCGTTCTTCCTGCTCTCCTGGTATGCAAGGAATGCCGCCCCGAAGGCGTTTGTCTCGTCTCCGCAGGATGGAAATACGTTGACGAATTCGATCTCCGGCAGTTCGGATATGAGCTTGTTCGCCTTTACATTCATGAAGAAGCCGCCGGAAAGCAGCACCTTCCTGATCCCCGTCTTTGCCACGCCGGCCTTGATCCACCTGACTGCGACATCCTCTGCCATGATCTGGAGCCCGGCCGCGAGAGTGTCGAACCGCATGTTGAGGGTACTTTTGAAAAGCTCATGGACCAGTTCCTGCTTTGCGTTTCCCTGCGAATTCCGCACTTTCGGATATTTCGGGCCGTTTGTGAAGACCAGTGGATCGCCAGGGTCGAAGCCGACAAACTGCATGAGGACGTCCTTTGCGATTTTCGCATATTTGGGCTGGGCATAGGGAGCCAGCCCCATGAGTTTGTATTCGTGCTCGTGGGGCATGAAGCCCATGATGTAGGTTATGTGCGCATAAATGCATGCCGGCGAGAATGCCGGGGATGTTGCTATTTGCCTGAGTCCGCCGTTTTCCCCGATGAATACGGCGCTTGTGTTGCCGTCGCCGCCTCCATCCATGCTGAACACGAGGTATTTCGAGTTGTCTCCCTTCCGTTTCATCCCGTAGTATGCCGATGCTGCGTGGCAGTGGTGGTGGTCGTATCTGCGGTGCGCATCGTAGACTCCAAGTTCGGACAGGTAGTCCTCGAGCGTCCTGACTCTTTCTCCCTTTGCGATTTTCCTCATGGTGTGGAGCTTGCTGATTCCCTTCCTGGCGAATTCCGCGAAAACGTTCTCGCCGTCTCCGAACCATTGTTTCTTGATCTTGTTGTAGCGGTTGTGGAACTTATTGAGGTCGTCCTGCCTGCTCTGGGCGATTTTCGAGTTCTTTCCGCCAACCGCATAGACATCCACGTCATTGACTTCCAGTCCGGAGTGTTCGAGAGCCGCTCTCAACGCCAGCGACGGGAATCCCGGCTGGTTCTTTATCTTGGATAGCCTCTCCTCCTGGACGCCGAAGACAACCTTGTTGTCCTTCATGAGCACGACGGACGAATTCAGTCCGGTATTTATCCCTAGGGTGAACATTCAAAAAACCTCCGTGTTTATTAGATTGAATTTGGACATTTTTCTTCCGATATCAAGACACAGTTCTCGGGCCCGGGGCGGACTCTCGGGATTTCAACTGCGGATTCTGGAAACATCCTGCGACAAGGACGAGCATGTCACTCCTCCAGAAACGTGCCTATTGTGGTGATTGTCTGGACGAGGTCGCCGCTGACTTCCGGGACGTTCGCTCCTTCGAGCCATTTGGATATTTTCGTCCGGACCTTGTCCATATCGAGGAATCCAAGTTGCTCCAGAGTTTCCGAGTCCAATATATGCAGGACTGCTTTTTTTAGGGAGTCTTGGTTGCGCAGCGCATGTTCCCGCGAGGGCCATGTGCGTTCGGTCCACGACTCGAAGTTTTTTTCCGCCAGCACCCTTCTTTTCGCGGCGTTGAAGATTTGGCGCAAGGTCCTCTCAAGTCCACCTGCGGTCACCGGCATTCCCGTATTTGCGCTCGGGATGCCTGCCAGTGCAGGGTCCAGTATCTGGAGCAATCTTTTTTCGATCTTTCCGTCGAAGCGCTGTCCTGCTGGAAGCGAGAGATAGAGGTCGAAAATCTCGTTGGTGAACGAGGCCACTCTCGCCTCCGCGAAGCTCCGAATGGAGAGGATGTTCGGGAAGCTGTAGTGGCGTGAGATATGGTGGAAGGTCAGATACTCCCATAGATCGAACTTGTTCTCGGTCAGGTTTCCGCCCTGTTCCAAAATCTCCTCGACACTGTTCCTCTGGAAATCCCTGAGCTCTATATTCATCGGCTCTCTGACAAAGGCCCACGGATATGCATTCTTTATCCTGTATGAAGCGTTGTCTATGAAGAATTCCGCCAGGTTGCCCGGGGGTTCGGCCATTCTGGCGTAGAAAAGATTTCTCCCTAGGATTCGCATGTTCCTGCCCGGCAGATACATTCCCTGGAACATGAAATCCATTCCGTATCCGTTGAAACAGACGTCCGCGTCTTCCTTCACCGCGTCCTCATATCCGAGAAAAAGGGCGTGGTCGTAGTTGAACATTCCGCCGCAGAGCTTGACGGCGGTTTTTCTTATCATCCCGTAGTGTTCGGAATGCAGGCGGAGGAACTCGTGGTTTGCCTTTCTGGCCTCGGCGAGCCTTCTCGCCGTCCTGACTTCGCGGTTGTCGGATGCTCCGACGGTGAAGCAGGCCGGAGGACTTTCTCCGAAAGCGGCCAGGATGCAGCGCGAATCCATCCCTCCGCTCAGGAAGTGTCCGAATCTGGCTCCATCCGCTGTTTTAACGGACACCGAGAACTTGAGCATTTCCGCTAGGATCTGCGCGTTGGATTCAAGAGGATTGTTGTTCTTCTTGTAGCTCCTCCTCCAATATCTTTCCAGTCTTATCTCCCAGTTTTCCAACGAAAGGACGTGGGCATCCGGCATGAAACATGTGTCCTTTGCAAGGGTCTTCGTCCCGAGCAGTCTCTGGAGCCATAGCATCTCGAAGAACGCCTCCTGGTCGAGCTTCAGCATTCCACTGCCCTTCAAAAAGCGCCAGAGCGAATAGAAGCAGGGGCTCGCCGAGAATATCTTGCGGTTGCCCGCCAGATGGTAATGGAGCGGAATCGAACACCATCTGTCGTTGATGAATTTCAAGGAAGCGTCGCGCTTGTCAAAACGCATGGAGAGGAACTCGCCATCGATCAACTCCATCGCCGTCCTCGGGGAGAAGTCCGCCAGTAGAGCGGAAGCGGCCTTCCCGGCATCCACCCTTACATCGTCAAATACAGGAGAGCCCAGGACCATAACCACGGCGGTTTCGTCTTCATCGAAAACCGGACACGGGACAAATGCATCGAATTCGATGGAGAGCTCCTTCCCGGCTGCGACGAAGCTGCGTCTTTCCGCGTCCGGACACCCGCCGTCTCCGCGAAATTCGCACCCCCCGGCATCGGAGAATACCAGGAGGAAATGCGGGACAGAGAATTTTTCGACGAATTCAGTCATTTATTTTTAAATTTATGCTAAATTTTAAAAATTGGAGAGATAAAACTAGAGATTTAAAAGCTTAAATAGCTTATGCCTCGATGCCCTTTTGTCGAAGGTATATGTGATTTCGGCTCCGTTGGCTTTGTTTGAATGAGCTACGAGATAATCAGAAAATCCAGCACTTCCCTTATCATAGTCGCCAAGAGCCTGCCACAACAAATCATATCTTTCGACTTGGAGTTCAGGGCAAGACAATATGCCCTTAAGCACAGCAGATATCTGCGATCTGTTGTATCAATATGCCGAATCGAGACCCCAGACAAGTTCACATACGGAGATTATTGACAGCAGGCCAGGTGACTCTGGATTACAATTTATCCCCGCTTTGCAGCTTCAGGTCTCTCCGTATTTCTGCTGGAAGAGTGATCTGCCCTTTGCTTGTCAACGTCGCTATCACGATATGGCGATATTTCAAGAGGATCCCAAAATACGAAACAGTTTCGCCTCATGGACCAATTTGAAGAATTGTCCCCCGGGATTGGGAGATTTCACATCAACTGGGGACAGAAAATCAACTATCCAGCCATTGAGCATTTTCTGGTGCAAATCCTTGTAGCTGTGGCTCTCCTGACGATCTTTGTCATCAAGCTCGGCCACGAGGTTGACTCCATGGGTAAAGCATTTCGAGCTTTCGAAGCATGCGACCCTCATGCTTCTTTGCGACAAGGGATGCCTGATTTTCAGATACAGTCCGAGCAATCCGCTTGTCCGGGTGTTTGGCATACAAGCATAGTAGTGGTATTCAAGGGGATTTGGAAATGTCTCCCTTTGAGGACGGCATTTGGACAGGTATGCCAGGACATGGCCGCGTCTGTATATCGAGCTGCTTAGCTCCCAGAAATAGTTCCAATGCTTGCCAAGCTCCTTTTGCGTGTTCCACTCGAGAATTCCGTCTTTTTCGCTTATGAAGTCGGGCTGGGGGCCCTTGTCCGTGATGTTCCTGCCAAGCCTGAGGCAGAATGAGTCCAGTTTCGGATTTGCATCAAGGAATCTCTCGACGCTGGCAAGGGAAAAGGCCTCCCTGAATATCAGGTCGTCAACCATGAAGCAGAAATAGTCCGAGTTCGACTGCCGGACAATTTTTTGGATATCCTGCAGGAAACTACTCTGCCTTAGGAAACTGCACTTGAACTGCCGTTCCAGCGGTTCATAGCTTATGCCCTCATCCGCCTTGTAGACTACAGTGATGCAATCTTCGGGAACATCGGAGTAATGCCTGAGAGAGAGCAGCAGCGACTTGAGCTGGAGCGTCCTGTTCTTGGAAAATATTATCGCTGATGTCTTAGGCATTGCAGCTTCTTTCAATCGCGTCAAACTAGTACACAATCCTTCCCTGTAATTTGTGAGCTTGCCGGGGTATATTCATGGAATTCTATTCTGGTCCCGTCCGGGTCGCTCGTCCACGCCTGCCAGCTATTGTCTGCCCCCATTTTCTTGTCTGTCGCCTCGTATCCGCATGCACGGAGTCTACGGACGGTCTCGTCCACCGACTTCACCTCAAGACAAATGTGCCTTATTACATTGTCCTCGTGTCGTTTAGGGGTCCCTTGAAAGAATTCAAGATAGTTTCCAGGAGAAACTTCGAGATACATGCCAGTCTTCTGGCCTTGTTTGGTAAAGATAAAAAACTCCTTGAGGCCCAGACAGTCGCAGTAGAACTTTCTTGTTTCCGCCAAATCCGACGACCCGAAACAAACATGCGCGATTTTTTTGATCATTTGCTGCTCCTTTTTTAGCATTTGGATGATGGTGCGCCCCGAGGCGCTTGTGTGCTCGGGGCACCTATGCCAGCCATAGGGCTGGCGTTCCTAGCGGATGAAAAGATGCTACTTCATTCCAAACTTTTCAATCCAAATTCCAGTTGTAATAATTCTCCATAGGACAGGATCCAGATGCGATTTGCCGGCGAGATATTTTTCGAATTGGTCCTGAGCCAATTTCCCATTTACGAAAGGGAGGCCTGAGAATTTCGCAAGATTTCGTCGGAAGAAATCCTTCAATCCACTTTTTGCCCAGTCCGCCACGGGGCTT
>CAZGJP010000032.1:0-1837 GCA_964526605.1 uncultured Lentisphaera sp. | reverse complement strand
TTTTCGCAGGGATCACATTTTCCGCGGCCTTGCGGAGGATTCTCTTTGAATAAGTTTCGGAGATTTTAAGTTCTGACGGCAGTTTTAGACAGAATTCTACAAGCCTGTAGTCGAGGAATGGAGTCCTTGCTTCACGGGAATGCGCCATTGAATTGCGGTCAACATTGTGGAGTATGTAGCGAAGTATTTTGAACCTATTCCGATGCAATGAAGGGACATCGGATTGTTCCCGTCGTATGGGGATTTTAGGAACTGCAGATCCGACCAGATTCTCCGCGTTGATCAGGGGATTAGGCGGATACCTGACGATTGACGGGAAGTTCATTCTCAACATTTTCCGAGCCCATATTTTCAGAGGTTCGTGATGGGATGATTGGAAGATTTTGATCCTGCCAATAAATTTCAGCGGAGACCTGCGGAGCAGTTCATTAAGAGATGCCCAGTGAAAATCCCCGTATCCGCAGGCAATCTCGTCTCCACCCTGTCCCTCTATTATCACCTTCCTATTGTCGTTTTCCGATTTTATCTTCTGATATAGCAGCCAGTGGACAGTTGGGGATCCGTGCAAGATAGGCAGATCGTTATGCCAGACAACGCTTTCTATGTTCTCCTCGACATGATTCGGCTTTGGGAAGTGAAGGCATGAATCGGAAGCGGCGAATTTTATCATTTCATTTATGAAATCGCTCTCATCCATCTTAGTGTTCTCGTAGCATGAGGAGTAGGTCCTCAGATGTTCATTTGTATTCTCCGAATCGAGGTGCGCCAGCCCGACAAGGGTGGATGAGTCAAGGCCTCCGGAGAGGAGGAATCCAACTGGAACATCCGCGCGCATCCTAAGCCTAACCGAATCATGCAACAGTCTGCGAAATTCGCGGACTGCGTCTTCGAATGATATCTCGAGCCTTTCCGCAAAAAATGGAGGCTCATACCATTTCTCCGGCTTGATCTCATTTCCCTGCCGCCAGCTCCGAAGGTTGATTTCAATGAAATGGCCCGGTTCGAGGTCGCTGATCCCCTTCCACATCGTTTTATCGTCGAAAGCGAAATCACCTGAATTAAGAAAATGATAAAGTCTTTCTTTGTCCATTTCTGGAGAAAAGTGGGGAAATGATAGAAATTGCTTCAATTCAGATCCAACACGGAAGCCAGTGCTCGTGTTCAGATAATACAAAGGCTTGACACCGAATCTATCTCGCGCGATGAAAATGATCCCGTTGTTTTTGTCGTATATTACGAACGAGAACATGCCGTTGAACTTTGACAGGCAACTTCTTCCCCATTTTTTATATGAGGCAAGAATGACTTCCGTGTCACTGGACGACTTGAAGGAAATTCCATCCCTTTCTAGTTGGACTCTGATTTCGCGGTAGTTATATATCTCGCCGTTGAAGACTATCCATATCCGACCATCGTCGGACGACATAGGCTGTCTTCCGGAGTCGGATAGGTCTATGATGGACAGCCTTCTATGCCCGAGAGATATTTTCAATCCGTTGTGATCGAATGAAACTGCGCCAAATCCATCGGGCCCCCTATGGGCGATGATGTTCAAGGCCGGATGCGAGCCTGTGATGATCTCGTTCCCAACGTTCAGGAGGATACCGCACATTGTCAGGCTCCCTCCGTCAGGCCGATGATTTTTTCGCGATACAATTCATCTATCACGTCACAACCGGCCTTGGATAGGATTGTCCGAGAGGCGGTCGTCCTTCTCGCGTCCGGAATTTTCTCTGCGAGCATGATTTTTTCTGCGAATGAATCCGGATCGAGATTTGACAGGTAGCCGTTGAATCCGTCCTCGATCCACCGATCGGTCACTCCTGGAATTCTGTTG
>CAZGJP010000031.1:4517-15550 GCA_964526605.1 uncultured Lentisphaera sp. | reverse complement strand
CTACAACCGCACTTGGCATCTGGTCTTTGGCTTTGCTCAGGCTGCGGGGTTGCAGGTGGCCTGTCTTCTGTCGCCGAGCTGGCCTTTGCATCCGGTAGGGCTCGTGGTAGCCAACGGATGGTTCCTCGGCATGGCCTGGGCGAGCATATTCGTAGGTTGGTTTCTCAAGGTGCTGATAGTCAAATACGGGGGGGCGCAGGGATACAGGCTTTCGCGTCCGCTTTTCATAGGCCTGATAGCCGGGGAGGTCTTGGCCGCGATAGTCTGGGCGGCGGTTCCGATCCTGCATGTATATCTGCTTGGTGGAGACCCCGCGGCTGTCGGGAGGATAGTGATAATACCTCAATGAGCGTTGAAATGGCTGCAGCGAGAAAGACAAGTTGGCTTCTGGGCGCGGCGCTATGCCTGCTTTGCGGGGGGGCTGTGTTTCCGGCCGATTTCGTGGATTCCGTGAAGGAGGACAGCAGGCGGCTTTCGGAGTTTCCATCCCGGACGTCCGGGAGCGAAGGCTGCATTGCGGCGGCGGAACTCATAAAAGGCGTTCTCCGCGATTTTCGCAACGTGAAGATGCTGAGCCAGCCGTTCGATGTCGAGATGCCGGTCTACGGAGATGCCTATGTGGAAGTCTCCGGAGCCGGGCTCGACGGCCGCCATCGCGCATATCCTCTCTGGCCGGAGCTGGCCAGGCTGAACAGCACGCCGCGAGGAGGGATTTCAGGCAGGCCCGTCTATTGCGGGACTGGGACCATCGAGAGCCTTCCCGGGATCAGCCTCGATGGCCAGATAGCGGTGATGGAGATGTCGCACGCCAGGAACTGGAAGAATCCATTCATGATGGGAGCCAGGGCGATGCTTCTGCTTGGCGGGCATGGGGAAGAGGCTGTTTTGCCTGGAGAACAGCCGATATTCAAGCCGAGGTTCTACGTGGAGGACGGCCCGCTGGCGGACGCGCTCAGGCGGGGCGAGGTCTCCCTGCTTGCGATACATGCATCGGGAAGCTGGAGCCCACTCAAGGCGGAGAACATATACGCTTTGATCAAAGGCACGGACGAAAAGCTCGCTCCCTTCGTGATTCTTGCCGGATACGATTCCATGAGCGTGGTTCCCCAGCTTGCGCCTGGCGCGGACGTGGCGGTTGACGCGGCCTTTCTCCTGGGGATGGCCAGATATTTCGATGCGCATCGTCCGCGTCGCGGAGTTGTGCTGGTTTTTGCCGACGCGATGTGCATCAACAATCTTGGCCCCAGGATGATGTTCTCCATGCTTGCGAGTTCTCCCGGGGACAAGACCAGAGGCTCATACGAGAAGATGGAGAGGAAGCTGCTCGAGGGATACGAGGAGACGGCCGGTCTGCTCCATGATTTCAAGGATGATGGCGACGCTGTCGCGAGGATATGCGACAAGCGCAGGTACAAGGAGTTTCAAAGGTACTGCAAGGACGAGCTGAGCCCGGAGATCATCAGGCTGAAGGAGATCAACGGAAAACTGAGGCTGGAGCTGAACTCATGTTCCGACGCGGCTGAAAAAAGCGGTCTGGAAAAAGAGCTTGGCGGGAACATGGCGCGTCTGGATTTCCTCAACAGGACCCTCCTGCGGCTGGTAGGCGGAATCGGGGGCGGGAAGGATGTCGAGGACTATGCCATCGAGATATGGGGGAGGGTGCGGAGAAGGATCATCTCGCAGAGGGATGTCCAGTCGGGAAGGCTTTCCTTCTTCACTTCGAACGACACGATGCGGCGCGAGATCCTCGACTTCATTGGCGTAGGGGAGGGCGACTCGAATCCATTCGGGTATGTCATAGGCATAAATCTCTCCGACTCGGGTTCGGTGGTGGGACCTGCTCTCTATTGCCGCCAGACTGGCAATCTCGAGAGGGATTTGGCCGACGAATTCACCCGCTGGCTGAAGGACTCCATGCAGAAAGGGGAGCAGTTTCTATCATCCATATCGGAGGACAAGCTCGAATTTCTGGGGATTGGCCAATCGGCGAGGAGCCAGATGGTGGACAGATTCCTAAGTCTCGACACCGAGTCTCAGGCGGAGGCTGATCTCTATGCGGCTCTGAGGAGGGAGTTCCCGGAAATAGAAGCCACCGGTCTCAGGGGGATGGTGAGGGACATGGCTTCCCTGGTCGAGCGTAGCAGGGAGAACGTGCGAAGGATAATCTCGAAGCACGCCCCTGGCCTGCTGCGCGGCCAGATTGATGCGATAGCGGGCGAGATAATGAATATGCCCGCGATCGAGGGCAGGGAGATTCCGGAGTCATTTTCCCTCGAGCCGATGATGCTGCCGACAAGCCCGGCGAGAAGTTTCAGGATGAAGGGCGTGACTTGGGCCACTCTCGAGGGAGGTTCGTCGCGGGTAGACACGCCATCGGACAGTTTCAGGAATCTCGACTGGAAGCGGCTTTCTCCGCAGATATCGGCGACGGCGGTCCTGCTCGATCTTGCCGTCAATGATGCCTCATTCTCCCCGCTACCCCTCAACATAAGCGGAATGCCCAGATGGAGGATGGCGCACGGTAGCATAGTGTCCGAGTCGGTGGCGGAGACCATATCGCGCACCCCGATGCCCGGATTTCTGACTGTGATGGCCAGCGCGGCTGGGTGGATAAACCTGAATGTGACGAAGGGATTCAGGGCGCACGAGTTTGTGCGGACGCAGTCGGACGGGAGCTTCCGTTTCCCTCCACTTCCCTCTCCGCCATACTGGTCCGACGAGAAACGGAGGGTGCATTCTTTCAGCTTCGACGAGTCCGGCGCGATAACGCACGGGCTTTCCGACTCCACGAGCATGCTCTCCGGCAGCATGGAGTCGATGGTCTATTTGCGCCGGAGCGCGCCATTGAACCCTGTGCGCAGTCTCTCATTCGAATGCGTGGAGCTGAACGGACCTGTGATGTTCGATCCGAGATACCAGCAGTTCCTGCACAGCTTCAGCTTCATGGATCCGATACGCGGCGGCGCGCACAAGAGGTCCCATTTCAGCGTCTTCTCGGGACAGACGTTCGGTCTGCTCCCCCCGGATTCGAGATGGCAGCTCATAATGCGGTCCGGATTGCAGAAGAACAGGATGACACTGATGAACATTTCGCCGGAGATAAAGGAGGAGGGATCTTCTCTTGCCGACTGCATACGCGATGGCTTTCCCGCCGGACAGGACATCCCTTTCCTGCCCGAACTTCAATCCGCGAGGGACATGCACATGATAGACCAGTGGAGGACAAGGCGTCTCGAGAGGGCCGGGATCACGATGCCTGCCGTGAGGGAGATACACGAGGCGTCCGGCAGGCTTCTCGAAGAGGCCAAATCGCTTTACGATGCCGACAAAGGGGGTGGCGCCCTGCGTGCCGCGCGCGCCGCGCTGGCAAGCGAGCTCAGGGCCTATCACGCGATACAGTCCCAGGCGGACGATGTCACGCGGGGCGTTATATTCCTGCTCATACTGCTTGTTCCTTTTTCCGTGGCCATGGAACGTCTCCTCTTCGCAACGGTTAGGATAGGGCATCAGATATTGGCCAGCATTGGGATTTTCGCGGCCATGCTGGCCGTGCTCTGGAGCTTTCATCCCGGGTTCAGGATAAGCGGGCAGCCTCTGGTCATACTCATGTCCTTCATAATTCTGTTTCTCAGCATGGTCGTGATAATAATAGTGATGCGCAAGTTCAAGAGCGGGCTTGACGAGGTGAGGAGGGGGGCGTCGGTCGAGGGGGCTGGTGCGGCGACCGCCCGCGGCGGGGTCATATCGAGCGCGGTGTGGCTGGGCATAGCGAACATGAGGAAGCGGTTGCTGAGGACTATCCTCACGGCCTCCACGATAGTGATAATAACCTTTGCCCTGCTCTGTTTCACGTCGTCCTCCACGTATCAGGACAAGAGGATATTCACGCTGGACAGCGATCCATCGTCCTTCCATACCGGGGTATTGGTCCAGCATCCTGCTCTTCGCGGACTGTCGAACGACACGGAGGACAACATAAGGCTTTTTCTAGGTGAGGATCATCCTGTGTGCGGAAGGCACTGGCTTGTTTCGACGAATCCCTCCTGGCGGCTCATCGTCAGGAATCCCTCCGATGGAGCCTCGATATCGCTGAAGGCGGCGCTTCTCCTCGCTCCCGAGGAGAGATTGTTGTCGAAGCCGCAGGACATCCTATCCGGGTGGGAGGAGTTCGAGAAGGGGGCTGGCTGCTACATGTCGCGAATCGCCGCCGACAGGCTTGGAGTGGCGGCTGGCGGCGATGTGAGTGTCGGAGGGCGGGAGTTCAAGCTGATAGACATCTACGATTCGCTTGCGCTGGAAAAACATCTCAGGAAGATGGACGGGCAGCCGCTCCTTCCGATAGACTACAGTGTGGAGAAGGACAACTGGACTATGTCTCAGGAGGCGATGGAGGGGCAGATATCCGGCTCCGGTCAGTTCGAGGCGGACGCGTCTCTCAAATACACGTCCGGGGACGAGATGATAATTCTTCCAAGATCTTTTGGTTACAGTGTCAGGAGCGGGTTGCGTGGTGTTGCCGTCCATGCTGCTCCCGGCGATGCGAAGGCTCTGGCGGAGAAGCTCATGCATGCCATAGTTTATCCGGTGTACTACAACGACGGGAGCCAGGTGAGGGCCGTAGTGTCAACGCCGCTCGTGCCGAAGACGCCCGGGAAGATATTCATCCCCATGCTGATAGCTTCGCTGATAATCTTCAACACGATGCTGAACTCCGTTGCCGAACGCAAGGGCGAGATACACATCTACACCAGCCTCGGGCTGGCGCCGTCGCATGTCGGGATGCTCTTCCTCGCGGAGGCGGCCACCTATGGTCTCATGGGCACGGTCTTCGGCTACATCGTCGGCCAGGGACTGGCCACCCTTCTCACGTCCCTCGATCTGATGGGAGGCATCACGCTGAACTATTCCGGGACGAACGTCATAATGACGATGGGGCTAGTCCTGTCGGTGGTGCTTCTCTCCGCTCTGGTGCCTGCCATCATGGCTGCCAAGGTGGCCAACCCGAGCAAGGAGGGAGACTGGAAGGTGCCGAAGCCGGTTGACGACGAGATAAACGACCTGCTTCCGTTCACCGTGACCACGAAGGCGGCCAAGGGGCTTGCCTGCTTCATACATGAATACATGGATGCGCACAGGGACGGGGCCATTGGGAATTTCACTTCGGACAGGCTATTCCTGCATGGACGCGAGGCAGGCTCTATCGCCGGAGTGAGCGGAACGGTGTGGCTGGCGCCATACGACCTGGGCGTGAGGCAGGAAGTGAAGATCGAGGTGTTGCCTGATGCCGACGAGATCTGCACGATCAGCATCCGGCTTGCGCGCGGGGCAGGCCAGGAGCGCAGCTGGTGGAGGTTGAACAAGGTCTTTCTGGGAGACATAAGGCGCCAGTTGCTTGGCTGGCGCAACATATCGAGGGAAAGGGTTTTGGACTACATCGAAAAAGGCGAGAAGGTGATCTGACATGCGCGAAGACAGGGAGTTCCAGGAATTCAGGGATCTGATGAAGAGACCGGACAGTTTCGAGGATGGCTTCAACCTCGGGACCGTGGCCATGGCCCTCTTCGTCGGATTCGTCATGGCTCCTGCGTCGGTATACATGAATCTTGTCGCCGGTCTGCACATGGGCGGCGCGGCGCAGTGGGTGACAGTGCTGCTATATGTGGAAATAGCGCGCCGCGCCTTCAAGAAGATGAAGCGCCCGGAGATATTCGTGCTCTTCTACATGGTTGGCGCGGCGATGGCCGCGGGCGGGCAGGACTTCCTCTGGCGCCAGTTCATCGTCCAGAGCGAGGAGCTCAGGAAGATGGGCATACTCGAGTTCATTCCCGAATGGTATGCGCCGCGCGATCCGGATGTGCTCAAACAGAGGAGTTTCCTCATGCTCGAATGGATGTGGCCGGTGCTCATAACCGTCCTGACGCTGCTGATACAGCGCATAGACCATTTCGGGCTTGGCTACGTGATGTTCCGGCTGACCGCGGACGTGGAGGAGCTGCCGTTCCCGATGGCGCCGGTGGGAGCTTCGGGAATGACTGCGCTGGCGGACTCCTCCAACGACAGGGAATCGTGGCGCTATCGCGTGTTCACCATGGGGGCTGCGCTGGGCATAGCGTTTGGATTCTTCTACATAGCCTTTCCTGCGATGACGGGGGCAATGTTCTCCGAGCCGATCAGGATGATCCCCATTCCCTTCGTGGACCTCACGTCCTACAGCCAGAAGGTTCTGCCGGCGATGCCAGTGATGTTCTCGTTCGACATAGGCATGATAATAACCGGGATGGTCATGCCGTTCTGGGCCGTGATGGGAACATTGTTCGGGCTTGTATTCACCATCTGCTTCAATCCGTTCCTGCAGCATGTCGGGGTGCTCGACGGCTGGGAGGAGGGGCTGAGCGGCATAGAGACGGTCAGGTCCAACGTCTTTGACTTCTACTTCAGCTTCAACCTTGGCCTGATGTTCGCGGTGGCAGCGATAGGGTTGATACACATGTATTCGAGCTTCAGGAAGAAGAAGAGGGAGATGGACGAGATGGGCCGTCCCGGGATCGAATGGTCGAAGTTTTGGAGGCCGCCGCAGGGCAGGGGCGATTTCCCGGTCTGGATAGGCCTTGCCATATACCTCGTCTCGACTTCCGCCTACATAGGCATAGCCTACTATTTGGTAAACCATCGCTCCGGGGTGATGCTCGCGGCCCCCTTCCCGCTGTGGATACTGCTGGTCTACGGATTCGTGTGGACGCCGTTCATGTCCTACATATCGGCCCGCATGGAGGGGATAGTTGGGCAGCAGTTCAACATTCCGTTCGTGAGGGAGTCCACCTTCATACTTGCGGGCTACAAGGGCGCCGCGAAATGTTTTGCGCCCATCCCCCTGCACAACTACGCCCATCAGGTGGTGCAGTTCAGGCAGATGGAGCTCACCGGGACGAAATTCAGCTCGCTGATAAAGGCCGAGGCTCTGATATTCCCGATACAGATCGTGGGCATCCTGGTCTTCGCCCAGTTCATATGGTCTCTCGGACCGGTTCCCAGCCAGATATTTCCTTACGCCAACGAATTCTGGGAGCTCAACGCCTACAACCAGGGGCTGGTATGGTCGTCAACACTGCCGGGAGAAGTCCTCAATCCGTTCAAGGAGGCCTTCAGGCCGGAATATCTTGGGGGTGGATTCGGGCTGGCGATGCTGATCTATGCCGCCCTCGCGCATTTCAACCTCCCTATTTTTCTCCTATACGGCCTCATCAGGGGGCTCGACCAGACCCTACCCCACACCGTTGTTCCGGCCGTCATCGGAGCTATGCTCGGAAGATTCGTCTTCAGAAGGATGTTCAAGGACAATTGGCCCCAGTACAGGATAGTGTTTGCCGCAGGATTTGGCGCGGGAATGGGGCTGATCACGATGCTCGCGCTCGGATTCGTGTTCATGACAAAAAGCGCAAACGTGCTGCCAATATGATGAAAGAGCCAATTGCAAGGCGTAGGACGGAAAAACGTGTGAACGGAAACATGAGCATCTTTTCCAAAATCGCATGGCAGGGCTGGGAGATTCCGGTGGAGCCGGAATGGCGGCCATTGAAGATCGAGGGCGGACGCGACGACGGTTCGATGATGATAGGTCTGCCGCAGACGCCTGTCCTCCAGTTGAAATGGAGACGTCTCCGCGGCAGGGCGCTGGACGCGGCGAGTTGGCTCATGCAGCGCTTCAAGATCGAAAGACCCGATGGAGGGGCCCCTCTCCCGCGCGGATTCGGCTCGTCGGCATGGAAGCTGCGGCACGCCCTGAAGAAAGGCGGACACCTCAGCATATGGATGGGGGTGGGAGAGAAGGAAAACTGTGTGCTGGAGCTGCTTTCGACCAGTCTGGCACCGAGGGAGGTGGAGGAAAAGATATTCAGGGACTTTCTGCCCTGTGCCGTCCTCAGGGGGCCGGGCGAGGAGTGGAGCTGGACTATGAACGGAGTAGCGTTCAGCGCTCCTGGTGATTTCAGGCTGGCAAGGGAGCACCTGTATTCCGGCGACATCGCCCTCGAATTCACAGGGCCGAAAAAGGAGATATTGCACCTGCGGCAGGTGTATCCGGGCTCCCTCGCCCTGTCGAGAAGAAACATGAGGAGATGGCTGGAGATGTATCCTTTTGCGGAGAGAAGGAGAAGGGTGTTCGGATCCGAGGAGAAATGGAGCGATGCTTCGGGGCGCTTCGCCGGAATCCGCGTGTCGAGCCGGAGGCTGATCCCATTCCCCTTCAACTGGGTGGGGCCCCAGACCACGAGCTCGATAGCCGTGCACGACGGGGATAGCGACCGTCTCCTGATAGCGGAGTTTTCGGCGGACTCGAAACGCCATAGCCCGGAACTGGCGGAGAAATCAATAATTGGGATGAACTGATGAAGAACCATTCCGGAAAATTCGAGTTCGACAGGGAGCGCGCCTTGAAGGCCAGGCCGATCAGGACGCCAGTGCTAAAATCCGAACAGAAAGGGGGGAAGACTCTGCTGTCCGTAGAGATGGAGCGACCGTTGTGGCAACGGGCTCTCGGCGGCGAGAGGAAATGCTCCAGAACATTCGCGCTCGACAAGTTCGGCATGGAAGTATATCAACTCTGCGACGGACGCAATTCCGTCGGCGAGATATTGAATATATTCGGCAGGATGCATAAGCTGAGCCAACCAGACGCGGAAACTTCGGTCACGACGTTCCTGAAAACCCTGAGGTCGAAAGGTCTCGTCGCGATGGAGATGGACGAGGAGAAAACAGAAGAAAGGCGTCCAGGCCTCGGAGCAATTTGCGAGGTTCCGGCGCGGAGCTCGGAAACGGAGGAAAAGCGATGAATGAAAATACCAGAAAGGCGGCCGCCGGCGAAGTGGAGGCGCTACCATTCGCGAAAATCGCGCAGATCGCGTTGAAGGGAATCAGAATCAGGATATGGAGGTCGTTGCTCGTGGTCAGCTGCATCGTCCTCGCCATGGCGTTCCTGTCCTACATATTGGGATCCGACGCCTTCCAGCGCCATTTGGACGAGCGCGGCTCGCCAGGCCTCGTCGAAAAGCTGGTCAGGAACGGAACCTTCAATCCTGAAGACTCCACGAACCAGCGGATACAGACATACTGGATGGTGGGCCTCGCCGTCCTCATCAGCTTCGTCGGAATAGTCAACGCAATGCTCATGAGCGTCACAGAGCGTTTCAGGGAGATAGGGACGATGAAATGCCTTGGAGCCCTCGACAGCTTCGTGCTCAAGCTATTCCTCATCGAGAGCGCTGTCGTCGGCTCCATCGGAACCACGCTGGGCATAGGCATAGGTGTCGTGCTGGCCTATGCCGAGGGATTCGCCATATATGGCGCGGAGACTTGGAGCCTGCTTCGAGGCGGAGAGCTGTTCCTCATCGTGGTCGCCTGCATAGCTACAGGAGTGGCGATAACGATCCTTGGCGCCGTGTATCCCGCACACAAGGCGGCCCAGATGAAACCGGTCGTCGCGCTCAGGGCGGAAGTGTGAGGAGAATGATAGGACACATGACACACGATGCATGATGCAGGATGTAATATGCCAACGCGGCAGGACAGACAATGAACGGGGAGCGATGATAGAACGCATTGAAAAAGACCGTGCAGAGGACAAGCGCCGGCAAGCGCAGGACGACCTGCTCGCAACTTACGTCGTGCGGGCTATAGGAGTGAGAAAGACCTACATGATGGGCTCGCACGCCGTCCATGCGCTGAATGGCGTGGATTTCTCCGTGAAGCGAGGCGAATATGTCTCCATCATGGGACCTTCGGGCAGCGGCAAGTCCACGCTCTTCAACATGATAGGCGGCCTCGACAAGCCCAACGAGGGAAGAATATACATAGACGAGGTGGATATAGCCGCGCTCAACCCAGTCGAACTCGCATGGCTCAGATGCCACAAGGTCGGATACATATTCCAGACCTACAATCTCATCCCGGTCGCGACGGCCCTCGACAACGTGATGCTACCCATGACATTCGCCGGAATGCAGCAGGCCGACGCCCAGGACAAGGCCGTGGAGCTGCTCAAGAAGGTGGGGCTTGGCGAAAGAATTCTGCACAAGCCGCTACAGATGTCGGGAGGACAGCAGCAGCGTGTCGCCGTGGCGCGCGCCCTTGCCAACGATCCGGCGATCCTGCTGGCCGACGAACCGACCGCCAACCTCGACAAGAGGACCGGCCTCCAGATAATAGAACTGATGAAGCAGATCAACCAGACCGAAAGAGTCACTGTCATAACCGCGACACACGACCACAAGATGCTCGACATATCGGACAGGATCGCGTGGGTCCGCGACGGCAGGATAGAGAAGTTCCAGAAGCGCTCCGAACTGGAGATAAAGGAAGGGAGGATGGATGTCAAATGACAATGTAATCTCGATCAAGGGGGTCAAGAGGCGATACCGCATCGGAGAGGAGGAGGTCTGGGCGCTCGCAGGAGTGGACTTGGACATCGCAAGAGGCGAATACCTTTCCATCATGGGGCCGTCGGGCAGCGGCAAGTCCACGCTCTTCAACATGATCGGCGGCCTCGACATGCCAAGCGAAGGTGAAGTGCTCATAGACGGACTCCGCCTCGACAGGATGAACCAGCGGCAGCTCGCATACGTCAGATGCAGAAGAATCGGATACATCTTCCAGACATTCAACCTCATCGCCGTCATGACCGCCGCCGAAAACGTCATGCTGCCCATGACCTTCGGTGGAACCCCCGACGACGAGGCGCGTAGACGCGCCGAGGAGATACTATCCCAGGTCGGACTCGACGGACGCTTCGATCATCTCCCCGGACAGCTTTCCGGCGGACAGCAGCAGCGCGTTGCCGTCGCAAGGGCGCTGGCCAACACCCCCTCCATTCTTCTCGCCGACGAGCCGACCGGGAACCTTGATCTCAAGACCGGAGAGGAGCTCATCAACACGCTCAAGTCCATGAAGGACAAACTCGGAGTGACGGTCATAAGCGCCACGCACGACCACAAGATGCTTGCCGCTTCGGACAGGGTCGTCTACCTCGAGGACGGCAGGAT
>CAZGJP010000031.1:0-4507 GCA_964526605.1 uncultured Lentisphaera sp. | reverse complement strand
GTGGATATCAGGACCAAGGACCAGCTCAAGATCAGCTTTGGCGAAATAGCCGGCCAGACGCATTGACCTGGTGCTCGGACTTGAACGTCTCCATTCTTCTCTCGAGTTCCGAGATTTTCCCGTCGTCGGACATGGATACGCACGCACGGATTCCATCGGAGCTGTGGCTGCCCGTTATCTCGAGGGAGATCGCGCTGACCCCGTAGCGGAGGAGTTCGCGCAGAAGCCTCTCCGAGTCCATTCCCGGATAGGCCAGCGTGAAGTAGAAGCCGTCGGCGAGAGGCTCGTCCCCGTCAGTCTCGTATATCAGTCTGAACCCATTCCTAAGGAAGACATCCTTCATCCTCTTGGCCCGCCGCGCGTATTCCCTTATCGGCTCCAGAAAGCTGTCGCCCCTGTTCGCCGACCTGAGCATCTCCGCCAGGGCGTATTGCGAGGAATGCCCCGTCCCCGACGAGAGACTGTAGAGCGCCCCGTAGACGAGTGCGTGGCCGAAATTCACCGTGCCGAAATGCTTCTCGAGACCCTCGAAATTCCTCTTCGACAGCTTGTCCGACACTATCATCGCGGCGATGCGTTCTCCGGCGTAGCTGAAGACCTTCGAGCTGGATATGAGAATTATGTAGTTGTCCGTGTATCTGGCCACGGTCGGCTGGTAGGGCGGAACCCCCGGCCTGGAGTAGTCCTTTCTGAAGTCCATCGCGAAATATGCGAGATCCTCCACCGCCGTGACGTCGTGTTTGTCGCAGAGATTGCCTATGATTCTCAACTCATGGTCGGTCAGGGTTATCCACGAAGGATTGTTCGGGGAAGAATACACGATCGCTGAAACGCCGCCTCCAGCCAGATAGGACTCGAGCTTGGGCTTCAGCCTGTCGCCCCGGTGGGCGTGGACATCGAAACTCTCGTAGGGGAGCCCGAGAACCTTGTGCTGCTGCTTCTGCACCGGAAAGCCGGGGTCTATGAAAAGGGTCTTCTGCCCTTCCGTCCTCCTGCATGCGGTCATGAAAACGGCGAACGCGCCCTGCATCGAGCCAACCGTGGGAAAGCAGTTCTCAGGCCCGACCTCTACATCCATGAAGAGCTTCGCGAATTTCGCGATTTCATCCTTCAGCTCCGGAATACCCTCGATGTGCGGGTATTTCGCGGCCACCCCGCTCCTGAGCGCAGCTATCTGGGCCTCTATCCCCGCAGGATTCGGAGCGAGACCGGGAACACCCATCTCCATGTGCACGAAATGAAGGCCACTGTCCTTCTCGATGGATAGGGCCAGCCGCACAATCTCCCTTATGCTCGCCCTCGAAAGCGATCTTATCCCCAGTCTCTCGATCCGCTCGGCCACGAACGAAGCGTCGAGCGGAATATTCCCCATTCCCGGCCTGTCATGCGAAGCACGCATTGATTCCATCCAAAGTTGCGTTCAATCAAACGAAATCCACCGAGCCAATTCCTGCAATTGGCTCTACTACTAAACACGCGAAAGGCGCGAAAATCAATTGAAGGACCGGAAAAATTAAACATGCTGCATGAAACTCCCTCCATGCAGTCCGGCTGTGACACGATGTCGCATATGGGACATTGTTTCACAGTGGTGCGTGCGGGCTTTGGATCGAACCATTAAATTCTAAGTAATTGGATATCAGTATTTTGCGGATTAAATTCCGTCCATGGCACGCTCGTTGCTATGGTAAATAGGCATTGACGATTCGTATTCCGCACACGTATAACCTAGGAGATTGGCGATGGCTAAGATACTTGGAATAGATTTAGGAACCACGAACAGCTGCATGGCTGTGATGGACCACGGCGAGGTGAAGGTGATCCCGAACGCGGAGGGAGCCAGGACCACCCCGTCCGTTGTCGCCTTCACGAAATCCGGCGAGAGGCTTGTGGGCCAGACGGCGAAGAGGCAGGCGGTGACCAACCCGAAGAACACGGTATTCTCGATAAAGCGCTTCATGGGGCGCAAATACGGGGAGATCGGCAGGGAGCTGGAGCTCGTTCCCTACGAGGTAGTCGAGGCGAAGAATGGCGATGCGCACGTGAAGATAGGAGACAAGGTGTATTCCCCGCCGGAAATATCCGCAATGATACTCCAGAAGCTCAAGGCAGACGCGGAAGCCTACCTTGGTGAGGAAATCAAGGAGGCGGTGATAACCGTCCCTGCATACTTCAACGACAGCCAGCGCCAGGCCACCAAGGACGCAGGCAAGATCGCGGGTCTCGACGTGAAGAGAATCATCAACGAGCCTACCGCCGCGGCGCTCGCCTACGGCCTCGACAAGAAGAAGGACGAGGCTGTCGCTGTCTACGACCTTGGCGGAGGAACGTTCGACATATCCGTGCTCGAGATCGGCGACGGTGTCTTCGAGGTCAAGGCTACCAACGGAGACACTCATCTGGGCGGAGACGACTTCGACCAGGCGGTGATCAACTGGCTCGCGGACGAATTCAAAAAGGAGAACGGTTTTGACATAAAGAAAGATGCGCAGGCGCTCCAGAGGCTGAAGGAGGCCGCTGAAAAGGCCAAGTGCGAGCTGTCCACCAACATGAACAGCGAAATCAACCTCCCATTCATAACCGCGGACGCTTCCGGCCCGAAACACCTTACCGTAAACCTCACGCGCGCCAAACTCGAAGAGCTGGTCGACGGCCTCGTCGGAAGAACAGTCCATCCCGTTGACAACTGCATGAAGGACTCCGGACTCAAGATATCCGACATAAAGGAAGTCATCATGGTCGGCGGACAGACCCGCATGCCGAAGGTCGTGGAGATGGCGAAGAAGTTCTTCGGCAAGGAACCTCACAAGGGGGTGAACCCGGACGAAGTCGTTGCGGTTGGCGCCGCGATACAGGGCGGCGTGCTCGGCGGACAGGTCGAGGACGTGGTGCTGCTTGACGTCACACCGCTCTCTCTCGGGATCGAGACGCTTGGCGGAGTCATGACCCGCCTCATCGAGCGCAACACGACCATTCCAACGAGGAAGAGCGAGATATTCAGCACGGCGGCGGACAGCCAGCCCGCGGTGGACATACACGTCCTGCAGGGCGAAAGGCAGATGTCGCGCGACAACAAGAGCATCGGCAAGTTCAAGCTCGACGGCATTCCGCCGGCACCGAGGGGAATGCCCCAGATCGAAGTCACGTTCGACATAGACGCGAACGGCATACTTCACGTCACCGCGAAGGATCTTGGCACCGGCAAGGAGCAGAAGATCACTATCACCGCAAGCTCCGGGCTCAACGAGCAGGAGATCGAGAAGATGGTGAAGGACGCCGAAAAGTTCTCCCAGCAGGACAAGAACGAGAAGGAGAAGGTCGAGACCCGCAACCGCGCCGACTCGACGATATACCAGACCGAAAAGCAGCTCAAGGAGTTCGACGCGAAGCTCCCGGACTCCGTGAAGAAGCCAATACAGGACAAGATCGAGCAGCTCAAGAAGGCGAAAGAGCAGGACGACACCGAATCCATGAAGAAGATACTCGGCGAAATGGAGCAGCTCATCCAGAAGATGGGAGAGGAGATATACAAGGGCGCCGGAGCCGGACAGCAGGGCGCCGGGCCGAACCCATTCGGCGGCGCGGGCCCGAACCCGTTCGCAGGCGCGGGACAGCAGGAGGCTGGCCAGGAGCAGAAGCAGAAATCCTCCGGAAAAGGCGACGAAAAAGTGGTCGACGCCGAAATCATAGACGACGACAAGTGATTCAAACAAGAACCCCAATAGAACAATCAACCAAAAAGGAGAGAAGCGCATGAGCAAAGTGAACATCAAACCGCTCGGAGACCGCGTCCTCGTCGAATCGGTCGAAGAGAAAGAACAAGTGAAGGGCGGCATCGTCATCCCGGATTCCGCAAAGGAAAAACCGATGGAAGGCAAAGTCATCGCCCTCGGAACGGGCAAGATAGACGAGAAAGGCAACAAGGTCCCCTTCGACGTCAAGGTCGGAGACGTCATCCTCATGAGCAAGTATGGCGGCACGGAAGTCAAATACGACGACAAGGAATACAAGATCCTCAGCCAGAGCGACATCCTCGCTGTGGTCGGCTGAACAATCAAAACAAAAACAAAGGAGTAGAATACTATGGCAGGCAAACAGTTGCTATTCGGCGAAGACGCCAGGAAGAAAATCCTCAGAGGTGTCGAACAGCTCAGCAGGGCCGTGACGGCCACGCTCGGACCAAAGGGCAGAAATGTCGTCCTCGACAAGAAATTCGGCTCTCCCACAGTCACCAAGGACGGTGTCACCGTCGCAAAGGAAATCGAACTGCAGGACCCCTTCGAGAACATGGGCGCGCAGATGGTCCGCGAAGTCGCGAGCAAGACCTCCGACATCGCCGGCGATGGAACGACCACGGCCACGGCCCTGGCAGAATCCATCTACCGCGAAGGACTCAAGAACGTCACGTCCGGCGAAAATCCGATGGCGCTCAAGCGCGGAATCGACAAGGCCGTCGCTGAAATCGTCGAACAGCTCAAGAAGCAGAGCAAGAAGGTCAGCGACAGGG
>CAZGJP010000030.1:0-15821 GCA_964526605.1 uncultured Lentisphaera sp. | reverse complement strand
TAGTTCCACGTTCAAGTTTTGATCGATCTGTTCCGCCTGCTGCCTTTCTTGAAAATGCGTCCGGACGATATAGATTCGGCACATGAAGATATTGTCGTCATCGCAGGTGAGGGAGCTCGACTCGAGGACCATCTCCAGCAGGGTTGCGTCTGGATTCGAACTCATGGACCGGGCGGGGAGGGGGGCTGCTGCGGAGATTCTCGATTTCATGAGGAGCTCCCATCCCGGGGTGAATATGGCGGTTGTTCTCGCGGGCAAGGGCAACAACGGTGGTGATGGCTACGTGGTCGCCAGGGAATTGTCCAAGGCCGGCCTCCGCGTCAGGATTCTGATGACCGCGCGGCCGGAGGATGTCAAGGGCGATGCCGCCAGGCATCTCGATCTGGTGCCCAGGAAAGTTGTCTGCGAATTTCCCGGGAAGCCATGTCCCGGAGATTTTCCCCCCGGTTCGATCATAGTAGACGCCCTGCTGGGAACTGGCCTTGCAGGCGCCCCTTCGGGGAAGACCGCCGAATGGATAATCTCCGCGAACTCGTGCGGACGGCCGATCGTCTCCCTCGACGTGCCCTCGGGACTCGACAGCGACAGCGGGGAGGCGCATTCTCCCTGCGTGCGGGCCGACATGACGGTCACGTTCGGAGCGCCCAAGCGGGGCTTGTTTCTCGCCGATGGCCTCCTGAACACGGGGATTTTGAGATTCGTTGACATCGGCATTCCACGCCGTTTCATCGAGAGCTGCGAATCGGAGCTGCAAACGCTGACTCCTGCCGAGGCCGATGCGCTCATCCCCAGGCATCCGCAGGACTGCAACAAGTTCTCCCGTGGAACAGTTGCGGTGATCGGGGGAAGCGCGAAGTATTCCGGCGCTCCGGCGCTTGCGGCGTCATCGGCTCTTGCGTCCGGCGCGGGATTTGTCACACTCCTGCATCCTTCCGGATGCGAAATCCGCAGTATGGACAAGGCGATAGTCAAAGTTGCGCTGCCATCGGATGACGGCGTGTTCTGCCGGGCATCAATCAATCCAGATATTTTTTCAGTCCTGAAAAAGGCCGATGCGCTATGCGTCGGTCCCGGAATGACAGCTTCGGATTCGGCCGCCAGCCTGGTCAATCTGCTGTGGATGGGCGGGAAGAAGGCGGTGTTCGACGCCGACGCCCTCAACATCATCGCGGCGAAAAAGCTTGGGAGAAGGAGGATGCCAGGGGTGATGACTCCTCACGATGGAGAGATGAAAAGGCTGCTTCGAGGATATGGGATTGTGTCGTCGGGCGACAGGTTCGCGGACGCGGAGCGGCTCGCGTCAACGACCGGATGCGTTGTCGTGCTGAAGGGGACCAGGACGCTGGTTGTGGCGCCTGATGGCAGGAAGTTCCTCAACATGAGCGGCACGAATCTTCTTGCCAGTGCGGGGACCGGCGACGTGCTTGCCGGACTTGTCGCATCGCTTTGTGCGCAGGGGCTGGATATCCTCATGGCTGCGGTGCTGGGCGCCTACTTGCATGGCAGGGCTGCGGAGAGGAATGGTGCTGTGCCGTTCAGCGCTGACAGGCTGCTTGTGGGATTGAATGCCAAATATTTTTTTCCGCGGAGGCGCGGCAGGATGAAGGTGTTCGAGAGATGAAGACGCCCGAGATCAGACTGGGGAAGACGCTGCGCAGGGATGGGAGGACGGGCTTCACCCTGCATCCGTGGATATTTTCCGGCGCTGTCGCGTCCGCGCCGGCGGATATTCCTCCGGGCTCGCTGGTGAAGGTATTCGATGCCGGTGGAGCATTCGTCTGCTACGGCCACTACAACGGGGGCAGCAGCATCCGTGTCCGCGCCATATCCCAAAATGAGGATGAAATTCCGGATCTCGACTACATGGCCGCGAAAATCGCAAGGGCGGCCGCGTTCAGGAGGTCGCTTGGCTTCGATTCGGATTCCTGGCGCGTGGTCTTTTCGGAATCGGACGGCCTGCCCGGGCTCGTGATTGACAAGTTTGGCGACTTCGCGGCGATGCAGACTACGACGGCTGGAATGGACAATCTGAAGGTGGAGCTTGCGGATATCGCGATGAGGGAATGCGGAGTCCGCGGGATTGTGGAGAGGAACGACTGCGAAATTCGCAGGCTGGAGGGACTGCCGTCCAAGAGCGGGATGCTTGCCGGAGCGGAGCCGCCCGGGGAGCTGGTGATAACGGAGAACAAGCTTAAATTCGCGGTGAATCTTCTGCATGGCCAGAAGACGGGGTTTTTCCTGGACCAGCGCGAGAACCGGATCTCACTTGCGAAATTCGCAAGGCCGGGGATGGAATTGCTCGATGCGTTCTGTTTCAGCGGCGCTTTTTCGGTGTATTGCGCGTCGAGGGGGCTTTCCTCTTTGAATCTTCTTGACGAGTCCGCCGACGCGCTGGATCTGGCGCGGAGGAACATGTCTCTCAACGGATTTGGAGCTCTCTCCGTGGAATACCACAAGGGCGATGCGTTTTCCCTCTTGCGGAAGTTCCGTGATTCGCGGCGGAGCTTCGACATGGTGTTGCTCGATCCTCCCAAGTTCGCGCCGACCAGGAAGGATGCGGAGAAGGCGGAAAGGGGCTACAAGGACATAAATCTGCTCGGGATGAAACTGCTTCGCGACGGGGGTATGCTGGCGACATTTTCATGCTCGTCCGGGATATCGAGGGAAAGATTCAGGACGATTCTGGAACACGCCGCCCGCGTTTACGGCCGCGAGATTGCGATTCTCGCGACTTTGGGGCAGGGGGCGGACCACCCGGTCCCGCTCTCGTTTCCGGAGGCCGAATATCTCAAGGGCTACGTCCTGCGGGTCCAGTGATTATTCACACGGAGAGACGAGTCCGGATGTCTGTATCTTGAAACTTCAATGAAAGAGAACGGGGGGTGTTGGAATGAGAATGAAAAGAGTGGGACGGGTTGGGCGAGCTGTTTTTTTTCTGCTTATTGCAGGCGGCATGCCTCTTGTCGCGCAGATAGCTGTGGAGCTTGAGCCATTGAAGAAGAACGCGGACGGCAAGAAATCGTTGGAGAATACGGATTTCCGGAGGAGTCCCGACAGGCTGCGCTTCATCAACGGGGACAGTCTGAGCGGAGAGATAGTCTCCATCGCCACGGACGAAGGCCTTGTCCGCTGGGAGGCGCCGAACCTGAGGGGGCCGGTTGATGCTGCGATGCGGGGGATTTCCGGTATAGAGCTTGGATCGGGGAAGGCTCCGGGCGTTGAAAAAAAGGAGGCCGAGATAGAGTTGAGCAATGGGGACAGTTTTTGCGGGGCGATATTTTCTCTCGACAAGGATGTTCTTCTTCTCGACACGTGCTATGCGGGAAGGCTTTCGCTGAAGCGCAAGATGATAAGGCGTATTTCGCCGGGATCGTCGCAGTCGCTGCTATACGCCGGGCCGGGCGATGCGTCGGAATGGAGGAGGCCGAAGAACAGCAGAGGTGGAGAGTTTTGTGTTAAGGATGCCGCGCTGACGCTGTCGAATTCCGCGATGGTATACCGGGACGTGAAGCTTCCCGGGATGTCGAGGATTGACTTCAGCGTGACGCTGTCGTTCGACAACCGTGGATTCAGGTTTTTCTTCCATGGCGGCGATTTCGAGAGGGGCTACGACGCCTACTGCTTGAACGTGTCTTCAAACTACATCCAGCTGGAGCGCTACAGCGAGAACAATGGGTCGCAGGACATCTGGAGCATGAATCTGGAGCGGGAGAGCAGGGCCAAGACTGCCCGATACACCGTTCTGGCCGATTCCAAGAAGAAGAGCGTGATGGTGATGCTGGACGGGAAGATGCTGAGGCAATGCGTGGACGAGAAAGGTGGCTTCGCGAGGGGCGGATGCATCGCCTTCCAGAATCAGTCCGGCTCGACGATGCATGTGAGGGGAATAATGGTTTCCGAATGGAACGGGAGTATTCCGAAAGAGACGCTGGAGGACGACGTGGAGAAGACGGCCCATGACTCGGTGGATTTTGCCAACGGGGACAGGGCGAGTGGCAGGATAAAGGGGATAGTGGATGGCAAGGTGGAGGTGGAGACCGACTTCGCGACGTTGTCAGTGCCGCTCGACAAAGTCAGGATCATGGAGTTGTCAACGGTGTCGATGGAGAAGGCGAGACTGAACAAGAACGACGCTGTTTTCTCTTTCCGCAATGGTGGGCGGTTCACGATGGACATGTCCGGGTTGTCTGGAGGCAGGGCCAAGGGCAGGAGCGAGAATTTCGGGGAGGCAGAGTTCAACGTGGCTGTTTTCAGGAGCATACGCCTCAATCTCTACGATGGGAGGGCCGATTCGAAGGAAGAGCCGGAGCTGGACGAAGAGTAAATATTCACTTGAACAAAAGCAAAAACGCGGAGTGACGAAGTGAAATTGGCGAAAAGTTCTGGCTTGGCGAGCTTTCCTCTCGTTATTCTTGTTTTTTTATCCTGTCCGGCGTTGGGAGTCGGGGCGGAGGATTTGGCATCTCTGATGGGTGGGTTGTCCTCGAAGGATGCCAGGCTGTCTTCCGCCGCCGTTGATGGAATTTCGAAAGCTGGCGAAGCAGGGCTTGCCGCGCTACGGGCGCATTTTTATCCCGACATGGAGAAAGCACTTGAGGACATTGGCGCGGAGAGCCATTTGGAGAGGGAGTCCGCGACGAGGCTGCTCGAATCGAGGGGGATTGGCATGAAGGACAGGATAGCGGAGCGTCTGCGCAGTTCGGACGATCCGGAGGTGAGAATGCGCTGCCGGAGGATACTTGACGCGCTGAAGTTTCGCAGTCCAGGGACGGAAGACGCCCGGGCGTTTTTTAATGCATGCAGGGTTGTTTTCCGACCTGGGATTCCAGTGGTTGAAAACAGGCTTTTCTACGAGGAGTTCTTCTCGAATGACAAATACGCGGAATCGTTTCCGGAACTTGCGAATGCGGCCTTGGACAATCTCGACGAGGCAGGGGCGGATGGATTGCCGCTTGTCCGTAAGGCGCTTCAATGCGTGAGGGGGAGAGCCGAGTTCGAGCACGCCGCGAAAATCGCGATGAAACGCGACTCCGGAGTTGTTTCGGCGATACTGTCCCGGATAGAGAGCGGAGAAGTTTCATGCGAGAAGATGGAGACGGAGCTGCTAAGGCGGGAGGATGCGAGGGAATTCGTGCTGAAGAGAGTGGCGGAGAACAGCAGGATCAACCCTCCGTTCTTCAACGCCTTGAGGAATATGAACGATTTCGAAAGGGTCTACAAGGGGGATCAGGAACTTTTCCTTTATTCTCCGTCGCCCAAGGTCCAGGCTCTTGGGCTTCGACTCATAAAATCCGACCCGAAACCCTATTTGGACAAGATAATCGAACTTGTCAGGAAAAGCCATGACGAGGCGACCAGGGGGGATTATGTTGGCTTCTTCCAGATTCTGCAGACTTACCCGGACAAGAGCGTCTTTGTTCCATACGCCGAGGAATTTCTCAAGTCGAAGGCGCATGCGTCGCGCGAATTCGCCCTGTCGTTGCTGGAGTCGGACGCTGATGCGCTGATGAAGGGGGTTTTCCGCAGTGTCTCAAGCACCGATAACGATTACGATATCAAGCAGGCGGCTGAAACATTTGCAAAGAAATTTCCTGGGAGGGAATCAAAGCTGGAGCAGTTCATGGTTGACAGGATACTGGCTTCTAAAATTGACGAGATACGCAACGCCAGAGCCATGTCGAAGACCCTGCACGATTTTTTTAAATACAGTGGTTCCGATTTTGACGCATGGTGGTCATCCTCGATTGCCGCCCTGCTGGCGGAGGAGAAAAAGAAGCGTCGCATTTCCCTCGAGGAAATGATCGAGACAGGTTTCTATCTGAATGTGGATCGGGAAAGCATATTCCGCCATCTTTTCGCGGTCCAGGACGATTACGGGGCCGGATGGCCGTATTATATCAGGGGCTTCACGGCTTGGTTCTTGAAATCGCCGCTTAGGGAGAAATACATCGAGAAGCACTGTGAAATAATGCGGTCCATGGACGAGAAGAGAATAGAGCGGAATTACCGTAACTTTGATAGCTTCCTATGCGAGCTTTTTGAAGACAGTCCGGATGATTTCATGGCGGCGATGAAATGCTACCTTGGAATGGTGTCGAGATCAAGTGGGATCAAGTTGGACAGTTTGTGCAGGCATGAACTTTACATGTTCGAAGTGCTCGGCATGCGTATCGGGAGACATCGTCGGATAGCCGAAGAGCTCAAGCCGTATGTCCATTCCGAAAATCCGGCTGTGCGCATCATGGCGGCGGCCACGCTTGCGTATGGCGGCGGCGAGAGGGAATTCCTGCATAAACCGCTTTTGAAGCTCCTGCGGTTGGACGGTATCCATGTCCGATGGAAGATGTTGAAGCTTCTCCTTTTGGCCGACTGTCCGCCGGAGAACTTGCAGGGGCTCTCCTTCGATTTTGACGGAGAGGAATTCAGGGATCATGACTTGCAGAGTGTTCTTGAGGCTCTTCCTGTCGGGGAGGAGGCGAGGGGCTGCCTGCCGTTTCTGCATTCGCTTTTCGAGAAGGCCTTGTCCGACAGGAAGACGGAGCATGCGATGAAGATCACGGAATTCATTCTCGAAATCAATCTGGAAGATGAGAAGGCTCTCGCCTTTCTCAATGACTTGGCGATGAAGGGGACGCCCGATGAGGCGGCAGCTTCGCTCTACATACTGTCGCGGCAGGGAAAAGTCCCGGAGATTGCGCCTGAACGCTGGGACTTTCTCTATGCGAATTACAGCTATCCGGCCACGTTCAACGATTTTCTCCATCCAAATGCCAGGAATATTGAAAACGCCTATCCGGCGGTAATCAAGAACATGGATCGCTTTGTCGGGGCGTATTCGCCGTTCGGGAAACTGCTGTGGCAAAAGCCCGAGAACGGCGGGAGGTTCATCGGGGCGATACTGGAGAAGTGCTCCGCACCCGACGTGAGGACAAGGCAGACGTTTTGCGAGACGTTGTGCAATGTCCCGGAAGAGCTGGCCAAGCGCATTCCCGAATTCAAGCGCATATTCGAGAGCCAAAACGATGCTGAATGCGTCAGTTCTCTTGTCTGGGCGGCCGCGAATGTCGGACAGGCGGCCGGGGATTTGGCGCCTTTGGTGTCGGAAGTGATGAAGAAGAGCGACCACGAGAACACGATCCGCTGTCTCTACGCGTTGGCCAGGATCTCGCCGGACAGGGAAGTCCGCCTTCAGAGCGCCAGAAGACTGATGGAGGAGTTCACGAATGCGAAGGAGGCTGACAAGTGGCTGCCGGCGACAACGTTGGGTAGGATTCCCGAATTCAAGGAGATAATGGAGCCTTTCATGGTGGACGCCCTTTTGCGCAGGGACGGAGGAAAGAGGTCTGTGTATTACTATGACAAGCTGGTTTACTCCCTTCTGTGGGAGAAGCCGTTCTCGCAGGCGGCCAAGGGTGGGATAACGGCTGTTATCCGTGACAACAAGGGGAGGACGCCTGATGAACGTGATTCGTGTTTGAGCGCAATATTCTGGTGCCTGAGGGAAAACCCCGAGGAGGCCATGTATTTCATGGAGGACATAGAGGCTCTCCACCCCGGCGTCAAGAGAGAGCGCTTGTATAGATGGAATATTGCTTTTCTTAGGAGATTCCAAAAGGGGCTGAGACCATGATGGCGGGCGAGGTGCGTGATGAAGGATAAATCATGAATGGCAGGGGCGAAGAGATAAAGGTCGGGGATCAGGGACCGATCTATGCCGAGACCCGGAACGGAGGCTTCCCGGTCGAGCCGGTCAACACTGTGTCCAACCTGGTATTCCTGGTCATCGTGATATATTGGTGCCGGAGGACAAGGCTTGATTTCCGCAGGCATCCGGTCACCGTCTTCTCCCTCCCCATCCTTCTGCTTGGATTCATAGGCGGCACCATATACCATGCGACCCGCTCGAACGACATATGGAGGCTTCTCGATGTCTTTCCGATAGTCCTTTTGGCCCTTCTGGCCAGCGCATACATGTGGAGGAGATATTTCGGGAATTCCCTCAAGACTCTCCTTGCCATCGCCATTCCATCGGTGGCATACAGGATACTAGCGGAGATATTCGCCGAACATCATCTCGTCATGATAGGCCTCGGATATGGATTCCTCGCTTTCATAATAATCGCCCCGGCGATAATAGTATCCAAAAGTATGCAGTGGCGCGGATTCGGAGATCTTGCCGCCGCCGCATTGTTCTTCTCTTTCGCCCTCGCATTTCGGCAGATGGACGAGTCCATCGGCGCAGAACTGCTGTCCTGCGGCACTCATTTCATATGGCATCTTCTCGGCGGAGTCTCCGTCCATTTCGCATTCAAGTTCGTCTTCGTGGTCGAGGATGAATCCAGCGCAAGGAGTTTTCAAGAGCATGCCGAATTGCCATAAAGCTGAAGATTTTTTACAAAGAGCAAACGGAAGAAAGAAAGTTTTTAACCACTAATTGACACTAACTCATCACTAATGATAACCATATTCTAACTACGAAACACACGAAAAGACGCGAAAAAATTGCTGTTCAAAATTTACCGCGCTCTCAGGAGTCCGACACCTGTCCGCGCCGACGCGGACAGCGGCAAATTCTTCTCCCATCCTGCTTGCCACGCTTGAACCCATCACGTGGCTTGGACTGCGCGAGCAGGCCAATCCTGTCCATCAATGTTAATATTGGTTTTCGCGATTTTCGTGTCTTTCGTAGTTCGTTAGTGTTCCATTAGTGTAGATTAGTGGTAAAAAAAGTGAAATTTATTTTTCTTCCTTGCCTCCGTTAGCTCGTTGTAAAACAAGATTGGTATCAAGTTAAATTCCATGACCTTTGGTTTTCGGACGGAGGATGCCATCGAGCTTGAATGCCTGCTCCAGCAGCACCGCGAGTATCGTGGTCGTCGGGAGAGGGTCTGTGAACAATGTCTGGACTATCTGCGGAGCTCTCGCGTAGAGCCCCGGAAGGAAGGCCGTGCTAAGCCCGAAGAAGAGGGATATTCCGACCACGAAGGTTTTCCGGACATCCCATTTGTCGGCGAACATCTCGAGGAATCCGAGACATAGCATGAAGCATCCCGAGAAGATGATGGAAGCTCCGAGCACTGGCTTGGGCATCATTGCCAGTGCGATCACGAATTTGGGGAAGAACGCTAGGACGATGAAGATGATCCCGGCACCGACGCTGACCCATCTGCTGAGGACTTTTGTGGCGGCGGCGAGCCCCACGCTGCTCGACGAGGTGTCAACGGCTATCGCGCCAAGCAGTCCGGCGAGCACGGTGGAGAGGCCGTCGGCCATGAGACCGTTGCGGATCGGCTTGAAGTCGGGCTTGTCCAGTCCCGGGACCGATATCTTCTGGGCGGCGAGGATGTTTCCGAAGGATTTGAGCGAGCCGCCTATTCCCACCACGATGAATGGTATGGCCATTCCGAGGTCGAATTTTATTCCCCGGAACTCAGCGCTGAAGACTGGCATTGCGAAGAGTGGGAAGTTCCCGACCACCGCCAGGTCGTGGCGGTATTCCGGGACGCAGACGAGGGAGAGAGCCCAGCCTGCGGCCATTCCGATGAGCAGGCAATACATCTTGAGGAAACCCTTGCCCCATATGTTGCAGAGCACCATGGCGGCCAGGGAGAAGACGCCAATCAGGATGTCTATGTTGCGGATCGCGTCGTCTCGGTAGGACAGTCCGAAGAACGAGGTGACCGAGGCGGACACCACGCTCACACCCACCATCGCCATGACCAGTCCCACCACGTAGGCGGGGAAGACTCCCCTGAGTTTCTGTATGACCGGGGCGATCGCAATCTCGACCAGGCCGGCTATGATGATCATTCCGCGCATGAGCGGAATCCCGCCCGTCCAAACGGCCGAAAGAGACATGCTGAAGTAGGATGGTCCGCAGAGGTTCGGGCAGAGGTATCCGCATCCGAGGTGGGGAATTCCGGCCGACTGCATGATGGAGCCAATCCCGGCGGCGAGCATGGAGAAGGCTATCAGGGAGGCGGCGAATTCCGGCGTGGCTCCGAGTTGAGCGGCGAAGATTATTGGCAGGGAAAGGGACATGACCATGAGCAGGACGTGCTGGAAGGACGAGGCGAGGAGATGGACTGGAGGGGGGACTTCATCCACTGAATATTCGAAGCGTTTCGCCAGCTTGTCCATCTTGTTTTTCCTTTCAGTATGGGGGTTCCGGCATGTCCGTCACGGCGGCGACGTAGGCATCCTTTCCTTCGAGCCGGGTCTTGCGCACGTAAAGGGATTTCTTCGAGAGCTCCCTCTGGTAGCGCTTCTTCGTGACGAATATCTCCCAGTCGCTTTCGATCTTGTCGAGCTTCGCGACAGCGACCACGAATGGCTTGTGGCCGGCCTCGTCGGCGAATTCGAGCAGATTCATCTGGTAGCTGTCCGATCCGATGGTCGGAGAGAGCAGGGTCTCTCCGTCTCTTGAGAACGCGAAGACCCGCACGTCCCTGAAATTGTATGTGGAAAGCGGGTCGGATATCTCGTCGAGTGCGCTCCGTCCCTTTTCGGCGATAAGCTTCGCGGCGCTGTCCACGAGTATTCTTATGAACTCCCTCTCCTCGTGGGGATAGCTCGCTCCTCCGCCGACGAAGAGGGACTTCCCGTCGCGGGTCTCGACCTTGAAATGGCACGATGATTTGGGCACCGGATAGAAGTTCCCAGGCTCCCACCACGAGTAGTGGACCCATGAGTGGGGGTTGTTGGCCTTGTCGGCGAGGGCGGCCAGGGCCATCTGCGTGATTTTCTTGCCGTTCTTGTCGGTCACGTCCTTCAGATCGTGGCCCTCGAGCTCCTCCATGCCCGCATGGAAGAGGTTCACTCCCTCCATGTCGTATATGTAGAGATAGAAGTCATCCGTCCTGTAGCCGGATCGGTTTGGCTTGAAGTGGGTGTCAATTGCGGACGATCCTTCCCTCTCCAGCCGCCGGGATGCCTCGTGGACGAACCTTACCAAGTTCTTCGTATCGCGGTATTGATACATGCTCACGTCGAGTTTGTCGCGGTCCCCGCCGCATCCGAAACACAGCATGGACAGGATGATGGGAAAGACAAATATCAAGACGGCGGACGACGCCCGGTATCTCTTCGCGCCGCGAAAAACAACTCTTTCAAACATGGCCATGCGCCCATTTCCTTTTCCGTTTGTAAATATTCGCTAGCGAATCTTTACATGTACGGATTCAGTGAACGAACGTAGTTTACTGGATACGCACCGCGAATATATCCTCCGAAGCGTTCAAGTCAACGTCCAATTTTCAGCGGTAGGCCAGCCAGCGCCGATGGAATGGCTGCTTAAAACCCGCCCTGGCAATTTCGGTGTGAACGCGACAAGAAGATTGGCATGGCATATGCTGTATCCAAGGCCGTAGGCATGCTTGATTTCGATGGGTTGAAAAAGAGGGCCGCCCGATGATACTGCTGTTCGAGGACAACAGAGACCTTGCCTTTTTGATGAAGCGCCTGCTTTCCGCCGCGCTCGGGACGGGTTGCATAGTTTGCAGCAGGGAGCAGGATGCCGAAAGCGAAGTGTTCTCCGGCAACGTGGACATGATCGTCAGCGATTTGAATATCTTCGGGAAAAGCGAGGGAGTCGAGTTCCTCCGCAGGATACGCAAGGTGATGCCTTTCACGTGTCCGCCAATAGTCGTATACACCGGAATGGACCCCGAGAGCAGGGATTACGACGAGGCCCGCTCCCTTTCGGACGCCGTATACGAGAAGGGAGAAACGTCCATAAGCGAGCTCTGCGGCAGGATAAAACGCATCTTCTCGTCGGGATACGCCTCCAAGGTGAATATTCTCCCCCGAAAAAACGGCTGAAAATCGTGGGAATGCCTGGGGGGCATCGCAATAACATTTCTGCTTGCGTCGTTCCGGCGCGAGGAGCGGATTTCTTTTGTTTGCGCCGGGACCCGTCTTCGCCTGTGGCTTCGCCGTGGCACGCAGCGCAAACTACCGGATATGGCGAAAAACAGATCTTCAGAAAAAACAATATTTTCTCAGCTTCCCCCTTGACATCGGAGCCCCCATCAACTATAATACATGTTATAACAAGTAATATCAGGACTTGAGCATGAAGGGGAAATCCATCGAATTGGCTTCGAGGGCGGCGCCGAGATATCGTGTTCTCTACGATGAGTTGCGCGACAGGATAATGAGGGGGGATTTCCCGGAGGGGGCAACGCTACCCGGGGAGAATGTTCTGGCGAGGGAGAACAATGTCTCGCGGATAACCGTGCGTTCGGCGGTGGACGCGTTGCGTCGTGATGGCCTGATAGCTACGGTGCCAGGACTTGGGCACAGGGTGGCGAATCCTGTTCTGAGGATTTCCGAGATCCGCCCTCTTCTGTTCATAGGGCGGAGGGACAATGTCACTCCTATGCTTTTCGAATCCGTCCACGCCAGGTCGCTCGAGTTGGGGCTGGACTGCCGGATGATGTCCTATTCGAACAGGTTCGACACGGGGATAATGGAGCTAGACGACGATTTCATATCGGGCATAGAGAGGGAGAAGATCAGTGGAATAATTTTCTTCTCCGACAAGGAGCCTGGGGCGAAGCTGCTTTCATTCGTCCGCAGGAATAAGATAGCCATGGTATGCGCGGGATATCCGGGCTCGGGGCGCTTCGACAGCGTTCTTAGCGACAACGCGGGCGGGGCGAGGAGTCTGGCCGACGAGCTCATGGAAGCCGGGCACAGGAGCTTCCTCTACGTGTCGGATGATTATCTGGAGAGGAACATCGAGTCGTTCAGGCAGAGGGCGAGGGCTTTTTCCGAGAGTATCGTGGACAAGGGAGCCAGTCTTTCGTCCATCAACGTCCATTACAACAGTCCGCAATACACCGAGAATCGGGAGGTGGTGGCCCGCATTTTCAAGTTGCTTGACGGCGGCATTTCATGTGTTGTTGCGTCGAACGCGCAGCTTGCGGTCAAGCTCAGGTCTCTTCTCGTCACGAGGGGGATATGCATTACGGGCGGCATGTCGCTGGCGACATTCATCTCGGACGACAACTACTACGAAGATGGCGGGAATCTCCGCAAGATTGGCGGGATGGAGGAGAACTGGGCGGAGATAGGGGCGACCGCCTGCGAGACGCTGATGTCGAAAATCAGGAATGGAACTGAGAGTCCGAGGACGATATTGATGCCGATGAGATACACCGCTGGAGATACGGTGGCGAAAGTCAAGCCGGCGAAGGGCGGGCGGGATGCAGGGTACGTATTCAGTAAACTACGTCCGTTTACTGAATCCATGCTAAGATAAGATGCGAAATTGTTTTTTTGGATGTAAAGATTCGCTGAACGACGTAGTTCAGTGAATATTTACTCGCCGAATATCTAAAACCGGAGGTTGGGATGAAGACGAAGATTATCAGGTTTACGCCAATCGGGCTTCCGGCTTGCCAAGGTGTAGCTCGAAGAGCGACTGCGTCCGGCCAAGCCGAATGGAGAAGACGGAAGCGCTCGGTGAGCTTTACGCTCATCGAACTTCTGGTGGTCATCGCCATCATTGCGATTCTCGCGGCGCTGCTGTTGCCGGCGCTGCAGAATGCAAGGGAGGTTGCAAGGTCGACCATATGCAAGGGCAATCTCAAGCAAATAGGGCTTGCCGCTTCATGCTACACGGTTGACTACAACGACCAGCTCTGGTTCAACTCCTCCGTGTATGGGATAAACTACATTCTATCGCAGAACGACACATATCTCAAGGAGGACGGGGGGGAGACGAAATGCCCATCCTCGCGGAGCCAGCTTCCACGCCGCAACTACAGCGGAATGGGGTGGTATTACAATACCGCATATGATGCAAGCCTTTACTTCACGTATACTTCCCATTCTCCGATTGGTGGAGGTGTCGGAACTGCTGTCTGCATAAAGATGTCGACCTTCCGCAAGGCGACCAAGAATGGCTTGGGCGTGGACATACGCCCCCATGTGCAGACTCTTTCAGGCCTTGTCTTGCAGGGGGATGCCACGATGACGTCGCAGGCATACACTGGAGTGGACAATATCCAGCATTGTGGCGGGATGGATCAGGCGAGTTCGCCGCCGACAAGAGACATTGACGGGAACATCCAATTCGAGAACCTATGCTTCAGGCACATGAGGACTGCAAATGTGCTCTTCTACGATGGCCACGTGGATGCGCCCTACAAGGGATATCTTACAGCTCCTTTGCAGAGGGGGTTCACGAATTGGGATTCATATAATCTCGATTCCACCAAGTGGTATCCGCAACGGTGATCTTCGAATGATCTTGTTCATGTCAATTGAGAGATGCGTGTGAATGCTGGCAAATTTTCCGGGATAGTCGCAATTGGAGTGGCAGCCTTCCTTCTTCCTCCTTGCTGCCGTGCCGGTGACTTGGCCAATGCCAGCCCAAGGAACGTCAGGATTGTCGATTTTGGCGCCGACATGGGCAGCGGTGACATCTTCTACCGCGGGAGGGGGCCGGAAAAGGCGAAGGGCGAGTCGGCAGGCGAGACATTTTCCTTCTGGCCTTTCAGTCTTTCCGAACCTTTGAACCCTGCTCCTCTGCGCTACGACATAGACCAGAAGAGCGCAAGGTTCTACGGCGGGCTCATGATGCGCGTCCTGAATAATCCTCAAAGGACGATCAGCGAGGGGCATATGAACAGCAATCACGAGTTCAGGGACGATTTTAACTTCATGGGAGGCCTGGCTCCGCATCTGCCCGATGAGCAAATCGAAGCGTATGGAATGTGGTTCTGGCAGAAGGCTGATTTCTGGAATGGCGGCGACAAGTATCCGGTCTCCTTCGATGGCAATAGTTTCATTGCCGTTCACATATCCAGGTATTTCGGCGGGCTTCATGCCGCGCATTGGCTTGTGAGGGATGGTGAACAGTTCTACATCTCCAAGGCGTCTTTTGGGAAATACGTATCCATTGACAACAAGGATGAAAATGATTTTATTCTACGTAAAACGCACATTTTGAAGCCGTTGGAAACTGAATGGGCGGAATATGATCCGGCACCACCGCATGACATTGCTTTCAATCCGGCTTCCGCGAAATTCGCAGAAAAGGACTTCAAAAACATCACAGCGGTCGGATGGCTGGTGCGCCGCGAGCTCAGCAGGCCGGAGAAGGTCTATTCGAGTCTTAGGCCGCCATTCGCCCTGAAATGGAGCGCGTTCAGATGCGACGCGGTCGTGTCCGCTCCCAAAGGCCAGGATTCGTTTTACGTGCCAATGGCCCGCTTGAAGGAAGCCGGACTCTCGTTTTCCCGGGATGAAATAACATTCCAGCAATGGGAGAAAGTCAGAAGGGCGTCGGTGACGAACCAGTATTGCTACGATCTTGGCGATTTGAACTATTCCTTCGTCCGCGACGGATCGATGGGCTCGATGAGGGCGGATGATCGCGCGCACAGCGCTGCTGAGCCGCTTACGGACATCGGGTGGATTGACGCCGTCACGTTCTGCAACGCGCTGTCGGAACTGGAAGGAAGGGAGCCATGCTACTACACCGATCTGGAATTCAAGAAAGTTCTGCGCCGCCCGATCAATCGCGCCATGAGGGAGGAATGGTCGAAGAGGCCTGCCGTGCACTGGAAGACGGATGCCGAAGGATATCGTCTCCCCACGGGAAATGAATGGGCGATGGCCGCCGGCAAAGCGCCCGCCTCCATCGTCCCAGCAGACTCCACCCGTGCGGCCGGAACGGCGGCGGCAAACGAGAACGGACTCTGCGACTTATTCGGAAATGTGTGGGAATATGTATGGGACTCCGACGGTGTTGTGATTGACGATGGCTCTGTCGAGTTCCACACGGTCATGGGCGGTAGTTTCGAGTCCCC
>CAZGJP010000029.1:5786-16005 GCA_964526605.1 uncultured Lentisphaera sp. | reverse complement strand
ACGAAAGCTCTCCCTTCGCGCAACTGCTTGCGAAAATCGCAGACATCAATGGCCTCGGAAGGATCAGATTCACCTCCCCTCATCCGGCGAGCTTCAACGACGCCCTGATAGACGCCGTCTGCGAAATTCGCAAAGTCTGCGACAGCATACACCTGCCTTTGCAGTCCGGCTCGGACCGCATCCTGGCCGCGATGGGAAGGCTATACAGCTCCTCCGAATACATGGAAATCGTGGGGAAGCTCAAGGCTGGCAGGCCCGGAATATCCTTCTCCACGGACGTGATAGTCGGATTCCCGGGAGAGACGGACGACGACTTCAACGATACGAGGCGGGTCCTGAACGATGTCGGATTTGACCAGGAGTTCATCTTCAAGTATTCAAAGCGGAAGAACACCCCCGCGGCAGAGATGGATGGACAGGTCCCGCCGAAGACGAAGGAGGAACGAAATAAAATCCTCCTCGACGACCTCAAGACCAGAGTCCTCGCCAGAAACAGGGGCATGATAGGAAGTGAAATGGAGATACTGATAGACTTGGCCAGCCCGCGCTCCAACAACCGCCTCCTCGGAAAGACCTCGTCCAATAAAACCGTGGTTGTGGAGAAAAAGGTCGGCGTCGCCATCGGCAGCTTCGCAACGGCAGTCATCGAGGATGCAACCCTCGCAGCCCTCTACGGCAGATTGAAATAATGCGTTGAAGGAATATCTTATCCGTCTGCGAATGTCCGGAAAGCTATCCACTGTGCGCGGGTGGCGGAACTGGCAGACGCGCCAGACTTAGGATCTGGTGGAGAAATCCATGGGGGTTCGAGTCCTCTCCCGCGCACCAATTCCAAGGTTGATTCCATGGTCGTCGTATATGTTATCCGGAGCAATGTGAACGGACGCAGATATGTTGGTATGACCAACGATCTGTTGCGCCGTTGCTCGGAGCACATGCGTCCGGATGACAAGGCCGGACAGCTCCTCCGCTGGGACTTCACTGTTGTTTTGTCCGAGGAATACAGCGATCATGAATCGGCCAGAAGGCGTGAGAGGTATCTGAAGTCCGGTTACGGCCGGAGGTGGCTTTCAAACAAGATAGGATCGTCCATGGGGTCCGCCAGCCGGCATGAAGCCGGAGGCGGATGAAGCAAGCCTCCTCATTTCATTCGGGGGCTTGTTCGCCTCAGGCGAGCTTTTCGGGGAAGCTCGCCTGCCGGCGAATTCGAGTCCTCTCCCGCGCACCAATATCCAAAATCCCAAGATTTTGGATATCTGCCCATAGCATGAATCGGCAAGACTGGCGTCCCCTGAACGGTCGTCATGGAAGGCTCAACGCCATCCGTGTCATTCCCAGGAGCCGAGAATCCCTCTGGCCCGCTCCAGCGCAGCTTCGATCCTCGCCTTGTGTGTCCTGACGAGAACAGCACCCACGACTATCATGGCGCCGCAGATCAGGACGGAGGAGCCGATTATCGTCATCTTCACGCTCCTTTCGACCGCATACATCGCGAACGCCCTGCACATCGCGATGCTCATCGTGGCCAGGAATCCACCAAAGCCGATGAAAAGATAAACCCTCACGCGCAGCATGGAGCCCAGCCCCATCGCCAGAAAGCAGACAGTCCCGAGCACCGATATCTGTATCCAGCTGTAATCCTTGTCGGCCACCGCGTAGTATCCGGAGCTGCACAGTATCGTCATGACCGTCACGAGCCGGACAAGATTTCGGGTCTCCGGCCTCATCCTGTCCTTGAACAGGTGGACGAGAAGCATCACTCCCAGTCCGGTCGGAATGATGTATGCGTGAAGCATGGTGAGCTCCAGCTTTGTCTTGAGGACGACCAGCACGAAGGCGATGAAGCCGCATACGGCGGCGACGTTGAATGGCGACTCCCTGTCGTCCCTGCCCATGAAGGTGAATATCATGCTGTGCATCCCAAGGACCAAGAGGGCGTAGTTCACCCCAAGCCCGCGGAAGACCACCCAGAACATGGAAAGGGCAGGCATTAGGCATAGCGACGTCAGCGCCGGAACCCTCTCTTCTGGGGAGCGCCTGTCGAGAACCTTCCTGGCCGCCGCCAGAGCGAAGGAGGCGCCAAGCGCGATCCACACGTCGTAGTTCAGGTTCCAGAATCCAATCGTGAGCCAGAGATGCCTCCTGACGGCGACAAAGAGCAACGCGGCCGAAAGCTGGGCCATCCAGAAGGGCGCGAAGCTCTTTCTCTCCAGTCCCTCCGAATACCATAGGACGGCGAAGCCAGCGCAAAGCAGGACGTAGAGGACGAACTCGTGATCTTCGAACGCGCGGGAGTAGTGCAGAACCTGGATCGAGGCGCATAGAGGGAAAAGAACCCATAGCGCACATGTCCTCAGTTGACGCGATATGATGGCCAGCCCGGATAGCCCGGCCACCAGCACAAGATCGGCATTCCTCCTGCGCGCTTCCCCGCAGAAGGCGTCGATCCGTCCGGCGAGACTATGGACGAGTCCAGCCTCGGCGAGAAGGACCGATGTCAGCACGATAAGCGCCCACGTGTCGAAGACCCCCCGGAGCCCCTCGGCCCCGATACTCGACTGGCTGAAGTAGGCGATCCATGGAATCGAAATGGAAGTGATAGCCTTCAATGCAGCAACGGGAATTGCATCGTCGCGGCCGCATGGCGTGCAAGCCGCCAGCGCAGAAGCGAATGCGAACGACCAGAGCCCCCTGTTCGACCATGCATGCTGCTCCAGGACGATGTGCAGAAGCGAGATCGCCATGAAACCGGACGAGAGCCACGAGAAGGGAAGAGCCTTCATATTCAATGCCGGGACCAGACGGCAGAGCAGGAGCAAGGCCCATGCCGCGAGCAGGACTATCACGATCTGCTCCCTTCCGAGCAGGCTCGGGGTGATGTAATCGGCATGCAGCGCAAGCAACAGCTCCATCCCCGCAGTGCACAGCAGCAGCGGAGAGCGTGTCAGAATCCCGTGGTGGACTAGAACGCTGGCTCCGGCGGCGAGTAGCGGGGCGAAGGCCAGACTGTCTTCGGAAAATGCCGAGACGAGCCCCGAAATAGTCAGCAGTTGAAGAGCTGCGGCCATGCATGGCAGCCAGCCGTCCTCCAGCTTCGACCACAGTTCATCGCCAATTCCGCCAAGCCGCCTGACGAAGCTCCTGGCAGGTGAGTCCCAATGCAGTCCCAACGTCAGGAAATGGCCTATGCCAATCCCAAGCCAGGCCGCGTTCACCTGATGCGTGAACGGGCTGAGCCGTGGAAGCGATGAGACGGCGAAGAAAAGCGATGTTGCGCAGGCGGAGCCACCGTAGAACGCCGCCCAGGGCGAAGCTCCAAGCGAATGCAGTCGCAGCAGGATTAGTCCGGCCACGGCAAGAACAGGAGAATTGTAGTGGTAGTGGTTAGTCTCTATAGCCGACTCGGGGAAAATCATCATCTGAAACAGCGCGCGCGATGCGTATAGTGCAAAAATCCCATAGCACATCGCGGAGGAGGATTCCACGTAGCCGCGCAGGGATTTCAAGCCCCTGGCCCTGGCGAACTCGGCGCACGCGAGAAAATACAACGACGGCAGTCCCAGGGCGACAAGCACTGTCTCGGAGCGTCTGAAGCCAGGAACTAGAAGAGTGAAACACCATATCGCCATCGCCGTACCGAAATGATAACCGCTCTCCATCGGCCTGGAATACGATCCCCCGAAAACGGCCAGCTTCGAGGCGCGCCTGAAATATAGGGCGGCCAGAAGCGAGATGCTTCCGGAACAGAGAAAGCGCATCGGAGCGACAAGGCCTATGTCGGGATTGCTGAAGTAGTTCGCAGGAACGAAGGCAAGAACCAGAGCGCCGCAGACCAGCGCGAACGCGTCAAGCCTCCTTCTGGCTACCTCTCCAGTGAAGACGCTTTTCGCCACCGTGAACAGTAGCATTGAAAGTGCCAGCCCGAGACTGGCGCCGTGCATCCGGGACAACCCGGCGGCGGCAAGCCTCTCACCGAAAAGGACATCCACCACGTGGACGTCCCCGATCGCAACCAGCACGGCCGCACCCACGGACAGCGAAAGCGGAGAATATACCCACGCGCATGCCAGCATGGCCCCCGCTCCGATGAAGGGCGCAGCAAGCTGCATCTGCGAATTTCGCAGGACCGGATTGGCGCAGTGATGCAGTTCCGACAGAAGGGCCATGGCTATGGAGGAGACCGCGAAAAGCGGCATCCCCAAGGGATTTATCCTCGTCGGGCCGAGAGGAAGGCCTATGAACGGCGCCGCAACCACCCACGGCCACCTTCTCTTCGCATAAGCCACAACAGGAATTGTCAAACCTAGAAAAAGCGAGAGAAGCGAAAGCGAAAGAGGCTCGCAGAGCGTCTCGACCTTGGCAGCCCACGAGGCCCCGCCGGGGGAAAACCCGAAACACAGTATGTATGAGGCGAAAGCCGCACAGAGCGCAGGTGGCGACGCGGATGTGGCCCGGGATGTAAGCACAAGTAGCAGAAGCGCGGCGGCGCGCTCCAGCGGACTCCACTCGATCATGGGATGGAGTCCCATCGCATCCACGATACAGGCAGGCATGTAGAAGACGGATGCAGCGGCCGTCACCACGAAAATCGGCAGCGCAAGGTCGCGAAGTCGTCTCCACAACGCGGGTGCCTGCTCCAGCGCCACATGCAGGGCATGGACCGTGAGAAACACGCAGAGCAGCGGGAGAGTCGCCTCCGGAGACAGCAGCCGCCCGATGAAATCCGCATCGCGCGCCACGCTCCATGAAACCGTCGCTACGACGAGAGCAGACAATAGAGCGGTGCCGAAGGCGTAGCCCCCCCCGCCAATCCCATGCCAGATCATCTGGATGGAAAGAAAAAACAGAAGTGCCGCGCTATCCAATGGATCCCGCCCTTCCACCATCCCGGCGATGCAGAGAAGCATGGCGGCGAGACTCCCCCAGCGCAGCAGAGCTAGCGTCGGCAGATTGAACAGATCGTAGCATGCTGGAAATCTCGCGCCAACGTGGCGCAGCGCGGAAAAAAACGCCTGCAGCGCGCAGAGAAAGATGAGCGCCGGAACATCCCACGTCGGAGAGGCCGCCATCTTCCAGTATGCCAGGAAAACCCCGCACAGGACGTTAATCCACGCGAAGTGGACTATCAGGCGAGCCAACTTGTATTCGCGAAGCTGCAACGCCATGAGCATCCAGAACATCCCGCATAGAAGGAGGGCTAAACCAGTTTTGGCCGATGCATCGCCAGACATGAATTTGACAAGGCCGTTGTGAAATCCAGCCTTGACCCCCAGATAGATCGAAGTGCAGAGCATCGGCCAGCTGAAGAGACTGTGGTCAAAACGCCTGAACGGGAAGAAGGCCACGCCGAAGAACTTCTCCCCAGGCTCATCGTCCTCAGATGGAAATCTGCTCCGGGCGACAGCGAAGGACATGCCGACAAGCGCCACAGCGCAAGCCGCGCTCCCGATCCCGCTGCCCCATGCGAAGAGATCCCGCATGAACTCCATCGCGGGCCTTATCTCGAAATACATGAGAACCGCGATGTATGCGGCCACAAACGGAGGAAGAAGAGATCTCGACAGCCGCGTGCAATATAGAAGAGATAGAATCAGCAGAGGCGGCGTGGCCAGGGCCGTAAATGGAATTGATAGGATGACAAGCTCGGACCGGGGGCCGTCTGAAATCGTCCTGAGCGTGGCGGCGGCGGCGGCACTCACCCCGTATATGAGAACTACCGTCGAGACCGTCCCCCTCACGAAGTCCCTTCGGACGAATCCCGCAAAGAGCATCCAGGAGAGCGAGAGCAGGGCGATCCCGAAATCCATGCTGTTCTCGTCCAGACTCCGCCCGGAAACATCCATGCAGCCCAGATAGGGCAGGGATAGCAACAGCATCCCGGCCGCCGTGTATACCCATCTGGCGTTCTCCCCGGAAAAGGCGCGGAAGAGCATGAAGGCCGCCGACGCGAGGATGAACATCGCTGTCAGGATCGGCGATGATCGTTCAAGCAATTGCACAAGGACCGCGAATACGGCCGTGAGCGGAATCATTCCAGTCTGGAGCCCGGTCAAGCTTTCGCGGATGAAGCCAAGTGCCGGCCTTTTCAGCAGACGTAGTGCGACCTCGCACAGCGCTGCTATCGCAAGTCCTAGCCCGGGACGCCATTCCGACGGGAATCCGGGGAGAAGCCCGACTGACGCGACCGCTAGAGCAAAGAGCGTGACGGAAATGCCGGAATGCGCGCTATGTCTTCGCAGAACCGCCTGGTGCATCCACACGGCCGCGGCCAGAAGCAGACATGAGATGCGGGAGATGTCGCCAGGCGCGCCCATCATCAGCCCCAGTATTGTAAGGGCGAATCCTATGAACGACTCCGCTCCGTGCATCGCCGATGCTCCTGCGTTTTTTAGCGCTCTGCGCTCGGCGTAGAGTATGAGCCAGCCGGCTATGATCATGGCGGCGGCGTATGTCTGGACCTTGGGCAGAAGCTTCATGAAGGCATGCTCCCAGGCAAAGACTTGCAGCATGGTGACCGTGATTGTGGCGCCGAAAAACCACGGCACCCTCTTCTCCCTGGCCATGTCCGCAGTCAGGATCTTCTCCGAAAAATGCATCGTGGACCAGGAAACGACCACGAGTCCAGCATAGAAGCCGCAGGCTATCACGGCCTTCAACGCCGAATCGCCTGATGCAAGTCCGAGAGCTCTCGCCAACGGTCCCACCGCCACGAGGAAGTTCAGGAAAAGAAGAGACGATCCAAGCGTCAACCCGAGCCTGTCCTCCACTTGGGAACACCATCTCCATAGCCCCAATCCACCGAATATGAGATAGGCGGCCGCCATCAGCGGAACGGCGATCGATTTCGGGTTCACCGCGGCATCGGAGGACAAAAGCGCTATGGCCATGAAGTTGACGGGGAGCAGCGAGACCGCCGCCCCGGCCAGCATGGCCGACATTCCAGCGAAACTGCGGTCCATCTTCATCAGACGCCTGCCGCTCCAGGCTAGGACGGATGTGAAGGCGCCGAATAGAAGCGGAACGATGGTGTAGCGGAGCAACCAATGCTTGTCCCACGTGTAGAAGGCAAGCAGGGAACTGCCACCCACCATCATGATTATCCCGGCGATCATGTACCAGTTCGCCACGAAGAAAGGCTGGATGTGGCTGTCCCACAGCGACGGAGCAGGCTCCGGTACCGCGATGGACGGAAATTCCACCGCCCTTGCCGGGGCAGGGGCGGGAGGAATCCCCACCTTCTCCTCGTCGAGGATAAGCTTGGATATCCTGGTGGGTGCGTCCTTCGACTCGGATATCTTTCCGTCAATGTGCGCAAACAGCTCGCCCGCGCTGGCGACTCCGTGATGCACCGACCATGCCGCCAGAGCCTGCAGACAGTTCGACGTGCCGAACGCCTTCGCCGCCAGTGCTTCCGAGTTCCATTCGGCAGCCACATCGCCGAGAAGCTTCCTGACCGTGATTCCGAGCGACAATTCACCGAAGCGCGCCGAGCATATCGTCTCCGCGCGGTTGCCAAGATGAGGATCGTCCAGAAGCCGCAGGATGTATTGTGCCGCGGACTTGTCTGGGCAAGTGCATATCGCGTCGGAGATGCGGCTCCTGCGTGAAGGATCGCGTTCGGAGCTGAAAGTTCTCCAAAGCGCCGCCAGCCACTCCTCGGGGAGAACTTGGCGGGGAAGATCGAATGCATCGTCGCGCAGCGCATCTTCGGCCCGGGCTGGTCTGGCGCCGAATACAGCTCCAGCCTCCGGGATGAAGCCGGGAAGCTCCTTTGCCGACGGACTCCTGCAAAGATGATCGAATGCGGATTTTGCAGCCCTCTCCAGAAAAATCCAATGTGTGCGGGAAAATATCGAGACCTCCATGTCCAGCTTGGAGAACGAAAGCGGATAATCCAAACGTCTGGCGGAAAGATGGCTCCATGCAAGGATTTTCGTGGCAATCGCGGAAGCCTCCACAGGAAGGGCTTCACCATGCCAGCCAGAAGTCAATTCGGATGGTAGGCCTCTCAGAAGAGGAAAAAATTGCGTGGAAGGCTTCGCCCCGGAGCGCAGGAGACTGCCGAATTTGCGGGCCTCCTTCAAGCGTGCAGACCTCAGCTCGTCCGCAAGACGGGGAATGTCCGGAATGGATTCCCCCTCGATTCCGCGAATCATCTCCTCGAATGTAAGGGAAAACTCGACATCCCCGCAGAGCGCGGCCACCGCCGACCGCGCGAGCGCGGCGTCAATCTCGCCCCTTGACGCCAGAAGCGCCAGAAGCGCAGCCATGTCACGTCTCACGACAGGCTCCATTTCCATCCCCGGGATACTGCCCGCAGAACATTGAACTTAAATCCTCGACGAGCATGTTTCTCCACGTAAGATACTATCCCGGGGGATAGCTTCAAGCACGTTTCCGGGCAGTCCCGGAAAAATTGAGCGCTTTCTCCACTTTCAAAATGCCAAACGGAGGCTATGTTAACCAAGATTAAGACTATGCAAGGAATAGCCCGGAGGGGCGCGTGATGAAAAAACACATCTCACCAGCAATCATGGCCGCGACTTTGTCGCTGCTGTTCTCCACGCCTTTGTTTTCGGAAGACGAGGATTTCTCGATCCGCTTCCGCTCGGGCAGGATAATAGCCGCCGAACTCATCCCGGGAGACAGCACCGCGACCCAGATCAGAAACGTGAACCCCCACGAGCCGACATCCAGGATCAGCACCGACGTGGCATATGCCGGCCTGGTCGTGACCCTCGACCCGGGCAGGAGCGTAAGCATATACGACTACGAGCTGAAGGATGCCAACGGCCTGAGCTTCCCATGCGTGGCGGTGAAGGAGAAGGACGGCGTCTTCGACGCCTCCAAGTGGCTATACGAGAATGCGCCCCAGACCAACAGATACACCTTGCTCTTCAGAGTCCAGCTCCCTCCGCCCAACAAGCCCTTCAGATACGATCTGGTCTTCAACCTGCTCAAGGGCTCCGAGCCCGTCTCGGTGCCATTCGTCCGCTTGAAGGACAAGTCCTTGACCAACCCCGCACTCTTCCCCGAGACGGGGATAGCGCTGGCATCGGCGGAGCAGATAAGGGACTTCTACGCGAAGATATACAACACCGCGCCGGACAAGCCGGAAGAGAAGAAGCAATAGCAGGATGGCGCAAGCCCATGTTCGAAGTCGAAATCACAAGGAACTTCTCCGCCGCCCACCGGCTTGACAACTACAATGGCGACTGCTCCCGGCTGCACGGACACAACTGGATCGTCAGGGTCGCCGCGAAGGCGCAGAAACTCGACGATATCGGAATCTCCGTGGATTTCCGCAAGCTCAAAAACGCATTGGATTCGGTGCTCGCCTCGATGGACCACAACAACCTCAACGAGATTCCGGCCTTTCAGGGGGCGAATCCCACCAGCGAGATAATTGCACGCCACATATACGCCGAAATGTCAAAGGCCATAAACGGCAACCACGTCAGAATCGCAAAAGTCACCGTCTCCGAATCACCCGATTCAACCGCAAGCTACTACGAATGAAAGGAATAAAGGCCAGCCACGGCAGCTCCGCGAAATTCGCAGTCTCGGAGACATTCACAAGCATACAGGGCGAGTCCTCCTTCGCAGGCAGAGTCTGCTTCTTCGTCCGCCTAGCAGGATGCAACCTCGACTGCTCATGGTGCGATACCAGATACGCGAGGGAAAGACAACGGACCATGAGCCTGGGGGAAATATTGGCCGAGGCCCTCAAGTCCGATGCAGACCTCGTGGAGATAACCGGAGGAGAGCCCCTCGCCCAGAACCAGACCCCGCTCCTCTGCTCGAAACTTCTCGATCAGGGATTTGAAGTCCTCCTCGAAACAAATGGCTCGATGCCGACAGGCGTAGTCCCAAAAGGGGTGAAAATCATTCTCGACTGCAAGTGTCCGTCGAGCGGAGAGGCCGACAAGATGCTCTTTGCGAATTTCGCGAAACTCAGGAAGAAGGACGAAGTCAAGTTCGTCATCGCCGACAGGCAGGACTACGACTATGCAAGGAAAATGATCGGCAAGCATGGGCTCGTCGGGAGGACCGGGAAAATATTCTTCAGCCCGGTTTCAGGCCGTCTGAAGGCGGCGCGCCTCGCCGAATGGATGATCGCCGACCGACCGCCCGCTATCCTCGCCTACCAACTCCACAAGACGATATGGGGTGACAATGCGAAGGGGAAGTGAGAAAAAAGCAGTCGTTCTTCTCAGCG
>CAZGJP010000029.1:4114-5776 GCA_964526605.1 uncultured Lentisphaera sp. | reverse complement strand
CAGCGGAGGCATTGATTCTGCAACATGCCTGGCCTATGCCAGATCGAAGGGATACGAGTGCCATGCGCTCAGTTTCGACTACGGCCAAAGGCACAGGATCGAGATCAATTGCGCGAAGAGGGTGGCGAGGCGATTCCAGGCCGTCGAGCATCTGGTCATACGTCTGGACCTCCGCAAATGGGGCGGTTCCGCACTGACGAGCGGAAAAATCAAGGTTCCAAAGGACGGTCTGAAGCCGGGCATCCCCGCCACATACGTCCCCGCGCGTAATATGGTCTTCCTCTCGGTCGCATGCGCATTCGCCGAAGCCAGGGGGATAAACGAGATATTCATAGGCGTGAACTCGCTGGATTATTCGGGTTATCCCGACTGCCGCCCGCAGTTTGTCCGCTCCTTCGAGAGGACGGCCAATCTCGGGACCAAGGCCGGAATTGAGAAAGGAAAAATCAGGATACGCGCTCCGCTCCAGCGAATGGAGAAGTGGCAGATAGTCAAACTCGCCCTCTCCCTCGGAGTGGACATCGACGAGACATCGAGCTGCTACGATCCGGCTCCGGATGGCTCTCCATGCGGGCGATGCGACAGCTGTCGGATACGTGAGAAGGCCATCAGGAGAGTCCGCATGCCATCATCGCGGCGCCAAGAGCGCCGGTGATCTGGGGATCCTCCGGGATCTTCAGCTCGGAGCCGATCTCCTCCTCCAGCGCCTCCGCAGCTCCTCTGATCCTGGCTACGCCTCCGGTGAACACGGTCCTGTCGGACTTGAATGAAGAGCCCATCATCGAGAGCATCCGGCGCGCCACAGCTTTGAACACCCCGCGGATTATCCGCTCCTGTCCGACATTGTTCTGAAGCAGTCCGATGATCTCGGATTCCGCGAAGACCGCGCACATCGAGCTTATCTCGCAGCCCTTGAAGCGGCGGTATGACATCCCGGATATGTCCTCGATCTTCAAGTCGAGGATATCCATTACCATCTCGATGAAGCGCCCCGTGCCCGCTGCGCACCTGTCGTTCATCGCGAAATCCTTCACCCGTCCATTTTCGGAGCAGAGTATCGCCTTCGAATCCTGGCCTCCAATGTCAATCACGAGCCCGGGATTTGGAAAGAAGTATGCCGCCCCAGCCGCATGGCATGTGATTTCAGACACGGCTTCGTCGGAGTATGGGAAGTGGTTTCGGCCGTAACCGGTCGAGACGGTGGCGCGAAGATCCTTTCTCTTCAGCTTGTTTTTCTTCAATATCCGATTGAAGGCCTCCTCCGCCCTGTCGCGCGGCCTAGCTCCCGAGGATAGCACCATGCTGTCAAGAATCTTTCGATCCTCCAGAAGAACCATGTCAATCGTCCTGGCCCCTATGTCCACTCCTGCAGTGATATTTCGTTTCATCGGGCGCCCCGCTTTGATTTTGATCCCCCACTATCGAGCATCTCCAGGAATGCGCCTATCCTCACTTTTAGCTGCTCCTTGTCCGATTGGGAATAATCCGTCTCAATCTTGATGTATGGAAGTTTGAGCTTGTTCCTTGCAAAGTCACCCACGGAGTGGGATTCGACGTTGTATGTGTGGCATGCCTGCCATACGAGGTCAACCACGCCGTCCGGGGCGAAATCGCTTGCGATTTTCGCAAGCAGGTCGAGCCGTCCCTTGTTGGGAGTTAGGC
>CAZGJP010000029.1:0-4104 GCA_964526605.1 uncultured Lentisphaera sp. | reverse complement strand
GGGCTTTTTGCTCTCATCAACATTTTTGAATACAGGTTTTATCCCACTGCATGCCTCCTGGCAAACTACGACGGCTCCACATTCTTCGATGATCTGGATGAGCTTCTCGCTGCCGTGCCCGGTGGGACATCCGGTGAGGACTATCCTCGGGGCATCAGGTTTGGCGACGTATTCCTTGTTCTTGCCCCTTTCCTTTATCTTCGCCATGAATTTCTCGAGCATGTCGAGATGCGTTTGGAATCCGGCAATTCTGAACCTCACCAAGGCGAGCTCCATGCCGGTGACAATGGATGGATTCGACGCTCCAAGCATGAATGCCTCCTTCAGCAGCGATCTCTCCCGGTTCATCTGTCTTATGGCAGAGGCAAGTTTCTCGTCGGTGATCTTAACTTTGAATTCCTTCTCGAGCACCTTTACAAGCCGGGCCAGTTCCGATCTCCAGTGGGCCAGCGCGGATTTCGAATCGGATTTCTGCGTCAGCTCCAGCACTTCGAGCCTTTTTGATCCGGCCATTATCTCGTACATCTTCTTCTTCCCGTCGCATGTCGTCTCCGCTACGATGATGTCGGCCATCTCCATGAACGGACAGCTCCCGGAGGAGAAATATCCGAAGGAACTCTTTATGAGAGGACAAAGATTGGACGGCAGGACTTTTTCCGCCTCTGGTATGGTCTCGGAGGTCGTTCCGCACAGGCATATCGGGATGGCTCCCGCTGCGAGGAATATCTCGCGCGGGGTGTACTCGCAGTATATGCCGGCGATTTTTCCTCCTCCGTTCCTGTGTCTCTCCACAAATTCAAATTCGTGTTCGATCGAGTTCTCGAAATACTCGAATGGGTCAGTCTTCCTCATGTCTTGATCTCCTTATCGTTTCAACGAAACTTTCAATTCTGTTCTTCGTCTGCTCCGAGGGCCTTTCGGGGGAGAACGGCACATCGAATGAAATCACCGGCAGGCTTGTCCGACCCCTTATCATGTCAGCAATCCCTCTGTCCTCGAACGGACAATGGCTTGCGCCGAATATCCCGCTCATCAACACTCCGTCGGCGCGGAATTCCAGCGCCTCCTTGATTATGTTCATTGCGCGGGATTCGCAGCTTCCAGACATCGGATCGAGCATCTGAGACTCAGCGAGGGCATGGAAAGGATCTCCCACTGTTTTTATCCGCTTCCATGAGTGCGATATCATGTAGTCGGAACCGCATACGGCCGCCCCGGCATCCTCGAGAATGGTGATGAGAGATGCGTCGGTTGGCGGATTGACCCAGTATATCCGGACCGGCTTTCCATCGAACGGCGAAAGGCCGAGTCCAAGCCGCCTGTCCACCTCCTCGTGAAGGCAGAGCAGGACATTTTCCGCTTCTGTCGGATCGCTGCACGCGTGGGGGGCGATGAATTCGGCGAGAAAGATTTCGAGCCCGGGGAGGGGGATCTTGTCCGCGGAATAGACTTTCCTCCTTAGATCGCTGACAAGCTTCCTCAATCTGTTGAATCTTCTGATATTGGCGGACAGCATCCCTTTGTCTAGTTTTGTCCCAGCCACCTTTGATGCAACTGTGGCTACGCCTTCAAGCTCCCTAGCCATGAAGCTGATGATTCTTCTCCGTTCTCCTGCGCTTTGTCCAGCCCTTCTGGAGGGAATTTCCCACCAGTGAGTCTTGAACCCCTGCCACTCGATGAGCTGCATGACCGAGGAAAAGTCGTCGCAGCAGGCTCCGACCGCTGCGATGCACAAATCCGGTTTCGGGAAGTAATCTCCTGAGAGCATCGCACCGAGGGCTGCACGGGCAAAGCAAATGTCATCACCAGCGCCAAATTCCGATGCGATATCAAGTAGCTTAGAATTTTCGGCAAAGCATGGTGTCCACCACATCTCGTCGGCGTAGAATGTGATCGTGTCCGGAATCGCATAAGTTATGACCGGCACTGTGCCGAGGTCCTTCATCGCGGCATAGAGCGCATGCCCTCTCTTCTTGGCCTCGAAAAGGCGTTTCTTCTCGCTGAATATGAACGACCATAGTCTTACTGCGGCGGACGAATTGTCGAATTTCAGCCTTGATAGCAGCCTGTCGCCCTCTTGGGCGAAATGCGATGGAGGGGCGATGTAGGGCAGGCCTCCGAATTGTCGCATATGAAGGGACTCAGATAGCAGGCTCCCGGGGACTGATGCGAAGCGCGCATCCCATTCGGACATGCCGATTCTTGCCACTTGATCAGGAGCTACGCCAGTTCTGGTCTCGGGCTTAAACACGGTTAACCTCGATGCTCTCTATGAATGCGTCAATGCGGGTTCGTATCGCTTCGGAGATTGATGATTGTGAGTCGCTGTCAATCGGGATGGATGGTATTCCTATCGAGTCTCTGAAGCGGATTCTCTCGACCGACCAGAGGTCGCAGAACTTGAACGTCCTGTATATGACAGCCATCGCGCGTAGCTGTCTTGTCCGCTCCATGATCCGTTTGTGCACATCGTTGTTGGGCCGGGCCCTGATGCATGGATGCGAGTTGAAGCAGATCTCTGCGAATTTCGCAACCGTGTTCCGCCCTTCCCGGAGCGGAGACCTGCCATTGATGAGGGCGTCGAACTGGTCAATTCCGGTGCATGTGAGGTTGACCACGCCGAAGCCCTTCTCCTCCAGCATCAGCGAAATTTCGACTGCGTCATGCATGAATGGCGAACCTGCGATGGCGATAATCCCCTTGATCTTTTGCCGCGGGATCTCCGCGTTCATTTCTTTTATGAATTTGAGAAGCCTTTTCGGATCGGCGAAGCTGAAAAGCTGCGACAGCGGATGGATCATGCTCTGGGATATTTCCGCAGAAAGAGAGAGTGCTCTCAGAATCTTCGCGCACTCCCTCCGTGCTGTGAAGAAACTGAGAGCTTTTCCAACGTCCATGGCGCGGCCCGTCTTTGCGGATATTTCGTCAACGCATGACGCAATCTCCGCTGTGAAAAACTTCCTCGAATTCTCTGTTCGGGTAGCAGGGTGATGGATTTGAAAGACCGGAATGCAGAATTTTTCAGCCACGAGTTCGAGCGTCCTCCTCATCATGTCGCAAGTGCTCGGACCTGCTATCATGCGCAAATTGGAATAGGGCGCCTTCCCGAGACTCAGACCGCCGATGATGCTCTTGCATCTCGGGCATGCATCGGGGCGGACGAAGTTCCCGCCTTCGCTCTCGGAAAGCGGGTCTGATGAGCATATCCTGACCGGTTCGAATCCAAGTCCGGCGAGCAACTCCGCCGGAAACTGTCTGCAGAAATATCCAGCCGCATTTCCGCCCTTGGCGATCAATGCCTCCTCGGCTGCCCTGAAGTGTTCTATCTTTTTCCCGACCGCCGCCACTGTCAACTCTCTCAGTTTTTCTTTGTCGCAACAATTCTTGTCCTTGAGAACCCGCCTTTCTCCGCCATGTCGAGCATGAAGGCCATCTCTCCGCCCATCTTTGCAAAAAGCTTCATGTCTTCTCCGATGATTTTCAATGCGTCGAACGTAAGTTGTTCCGAGAGCATCTCCATGTACATCTTCATGTGCCTGGCGAAATCAGCGGAGTCCTCTTCTGAATGAATAAGCTTGAAGCCGACGTCGGTGAGCATGCCCTCATAGGACTTCTTCGATGCCATATCTGGAAATTTCATGAAGCGCTTTATTCTGGAAGCTTCTGAGGCGCTTAGCCCTTTCGATCCCTCCGTCCAGTCTGTGAACGCGATGCGTCCGTTTTTCCCAAGGACTCTTGCCGCCTCCGCGATCATGCGCCTCTTGTCGCTCACATAACACCAGGCGTCCTCCCCCCAGACGAGGTCGAAGAATCCATCATTCCAAGGGATGTTCGATGCCTCCCCAAACTTGATCCTTATCCTGTCATTCAGATTTTCCTTCTTGATTCTTTTGCGAGATTCGCAGACCATGTGCATTGTCGCATCCAGACCGTATCCTTCGATCTTGAAGTTTTTCGCCAGGAAGCGCAGTCCTGCACCGAGCGCGGAGCAGATGTCGAGGACCTTCATGCCCTTTTTTACTCCCGCGATTTTCGCAAGCTCCATTGAACTTTTCCAGCCACCGACATGTATCTGTTCGCCCATTACGAGCTCCCAAAGTTTTC
>CAZGJP010000028.1:10565-16123 GCA_964526605.1 uncultured Lentisphaera sp. | reverse complement strand
CTCGTGGCTGACGAGATAATGACAGGATTCCACCGGACAGGCCCCGCCCTCGCATGCATGCACGCAGGAATAGTCCCAGACATCATCTGCCTCTCGAAAGGCCTCACCGCCGGATGGGGCGCGATGTCGGCGGTCCTTGTAAAAAGAAAAATCTTCGATGCCTTCTACGACAACCATACGACGGGAAAAGCCTTTCTCCATTCCTCCACATACGCCGGCAATGCCCTGTGCGCCGCCGCCGCCCTCGAGGCATTGAAAATCTATGAAAGGGAGAAAATAGGAGATATGGTGCCCGACAGAGAATGCGAACTTCGCAGCGCGATTGAATATGCAGGACGCTCGACCGGATCACTGCAGAATATCCGGAGCATAGGATTCATCGCCGCCGCCAACATCGTCAATCCAAAGACCGGCTCTCCATTCCCAAAAGAGGCTAGGACAGGATTCAGGTTCTACCGGAGCGCCCTGCGCAAGGGGGCATTCCTCCGCAACCTCGGCGACAGCATCTACTTCATGCCGCCACTGAACACCGCCCCCGCGACAATCCGCAAGCTTGCGAAAATCGCAGCCGAGGCGCTGGAGGAGACAATCCGGAAGATCTCGTTGTAAAAGTTCACCTGGACATCGCATTATTCAGGTTCACACCGCTCTCGCCCCCAGAGACAATGGCTCAAAAGGCAAACATGGAATAGATCCCATGCCCTATGCGGCGCTTCAGGCCCGACAAGGAATTCGGAGCGACAATGCGGGGAATCCGCAACGGATTCGAACCCGGCGCAAGAAAACCCTTCTCCACGGTGAAGAGTTTCCGGAAGCCGCTTTCCGCCGCGATCCGCTCGGACTCCTCCGAATAGTCGCCCCAAGGCCATACCAGGCAATCCGGAACGACTCCAAGCTTTTCGCCAATGATCTTGCGCGACTCCGACAAGTCCGACCCGACCCGGCTCCTGAAATCCTCGTCGCTTTCAATCCGCTCTATCGGATCTGGAAAGGTGGAGCATATCCTCATACGCTCCTCATCGTTCTCCGCCTTCTTCAGGAATTCAACCAGCTCCGGGACAAGACGCGTCCTGGGAAAAGACAGCACACTCTTGAACTCAGCCCGCGGCGCCCCGTCGAAGAGCTCGCCACCGAGCGCGTATTTCATCGTCCAGTGGGTCTGGCGGGGATGAAAACCACGGATATTGTCCAGTGAAAAATAGTTCCCCAAATGGGAGCATCCGTGGGAGGCGAAGTCCCAAAGTCCGCTCTCCCTCATCAGGGCAAGCTCGCCCCAGGATAGGAACTGGCTGAAATCCCCGCCGTTCGCCGCCGCATCAAGGGACGCCTTGTCGTCCCTGACGATGAATCGCGATATCTCCCTGGCCTCCGGCGAGGGATTCACCAGCGAGCCGCATACCGCGATCATCGCCTTCGCAGAGTACTTCCCCAAGATAGGAGTCGCGAAAAATAGATTGTCCGCCCAGCCATCGTCGAAGCTGAGCAGCACATGTCTGGACGCCCCATCGAGCCTGCCAGCGAGAAAGTCACCCAGCATACCGGAATCCATGAAGACATGCCCGGAGGACTTCAGAAAATCAAGATGCTCCTCGAAGACACGGCAGGAAACACCAAGCGCCGACTCGACAGGAAGAACCCTGTGGTAGAGCAACACGAATGCGGACACTCTGCCCTTCCTCCTCACTTCACGACCCCGCCTTCGCGCAGTCTCTTCTGTATGTCGGCCTCTATCTCGGGCGGAATCTTTATCCTGTTCTCCGCCTCCAAGTTCCTTATCTGCTCCACCCTGTTGCCATGGTCCTCCTCGCTCCTCTCCCCACGCGCGACAACCCCCGGAAAGGATGCATCAGGAACGTCAAGCCTCTTCCCGGAGACTGGCTTAGATTCCGCCGCACCCGTCGTCTTCGGACTTGGAAGCTGCGGCTCATCCGACAGCGGGACTGCCGCGGCGCGCCTGCCAGAAGCAATCTTCGTCGCAACGGCACCGATCACGACGACTATCAGGACTATCAGGACGCCGAAAAGCAAGATGTTGACTTTCCTCATGACTCCCCCTTGCGTTGTCATCTTTCAATTGGACCGTTTTTGAAGAACACACTCGACGAATCAACGGTAACTACGATCGCCATCACTAACATGATTACGCTGATCGGCCCTATTATGTAATCTCCCTCGGACAGTCTGGAATACGCCAGGACGGCAAGCGAATAGCCAGCCGTCACAAGCATGAATATCATCGGCGCTATCGTGTAGACAAGCTTCCTTCCGTTCTTGAAAAGCCACACGGAGACCACGATGAGCGTGATCGCCGCCAGAAGCTGGTTGGTCGTGCCAAACGCCGGCCACACCGTCTTCCACGCCGGCTGGTCGTTGATCTTCACGAAGCACATGAACGCGGGGAACACCAGCGCCGCCAATGTCGTCAGATAGCGTCTCATCGGAAACTCGCGCCCGATGAACTCCTCGATGATGAAACGGGTGAGACGGGTGCAGGTGTCAAGAGTCGTCAGAAGAAACGTGTTTATCGCCAGAAGTGCAAAGACAAGCCCAGCCTCGCGGCTGAAACCACATGCCTCCGCAAAGGATCCCAGCGCGTTCGCGAAAGTCACAGTCGGCAACTGCTTGTCCGGAACCTTCGCAACCATCATCACCGAAATCACCGCGATGACAGCTAGCACCGCCTCCACCAGCATGGAGCCATAGACCACAGGAAGCATGCTCCTCTTCCGCTCGAGCTGCTTCGCCGTCGTCCCGGCCGAAACCAGCGCGTGAAACCCACTCACGGCCCCGCACGCCACCGTTATGAACAAAGCCGGGAAGATAAACCCCAGATTCCTGTCGCTAAGCGACAGCAAAGCCGGCTGCTGTATGGACAGCTCGCCTCCGAACCCGGAGATGAGAAGACCGACAGTTCCCACCCCGAGACTGGCGTAGAGAAGAAAAGACGAGAGATAGTCCCTCGGCTGGAGAAGAAGCCAGACGGGCAGTATCGAAGCGAAGAAGCAGTATATCAGAAGCATCACCAGCCAGAAGTTCTTCGGCGACGATGTGAAATGCGACAGGACATCGGAGGTGATCGGAAACTTATATCCCACGTACAGAGCTGCAAAGACAAGGGGGATGAAGACCAACGAGGCCTTCTTGAAATTGACCTTCAACTTATAGACCACCAGCCCGTATATGACTGCAAGCACGATGTAGAGCACCGACGCCGTCGCGACGGCCCCGTTCTCACAGAAACCCTCCTTCCCGACTGCGGGCGGCGTCATCGTCCCGGCCGTGAGATCGAGAAATACTATTATCACATAGCTCAACGTAAGAAGGAGAAACACCAGCATCATCACGTAGGTGGCCGGCTTCAAATGCTTCCGGCATATCTGCCCGATCGACATGCCCCTGTTGTTGACGCTCGCCAAGGCGGCCGTGTAGTCGTGCACGGCTCCCACGAATATCGAACCTACGATTATCCAGACAAGCGTCGGAAGCCAGCCAAAAGCCACCGCCGCGATTATCGGCCCCACGATCGGCCCCGCACCGGCTATCGAACTGAAATGATGCCCGAATAGAACCGGTGTCGGCGTGGGAACGTAGTCCACCCCGTCGTGCAACTCCTCCGACGGCATCATCTTCCCAGGCTCCACCACAAGAGTTCTCTCTATCCGCTTCCCATACAGAAAATACCCGCAGGCCAGAAGCAGGACGCAAACCAGAAACACAAGTACAAGCATCGTCAAAGACCTCCCTGCAGCATTGTTCGCCAGAATAAAGAGCCCGGCTCCCATGAGCCATTAAATCAGCTTCAGGCGCTAAATATAGAGCTTGAACCGCCTTCTGGCAAGTTGGAAGCGAGCCAATTGCCTTGCAAGGCTCCCCGTGGCCACGCGGAGTTTTGCAATCACCTCATCCCATCATAAGACGACAGGGAATCATCTTTTTTCTTGCGGCTCCCGACTTGGATGATATATTCACGCTGACTTTGAGCTTTGGCTACAGCTAAAAAAAAAACGAGGCCGATATGAAGATATTCGTGATGGTTGACATGGAGGGAATAAGTGGAATCTGCCGCAGAAGCCAGGTCTCCGGCGAAGGCGCCCATTATCAGGATGCGAGAAAACTGCTCTGCGGCGACGTCAATGCATGCGTCGAGGGCTGTCTGGCCGCAGGCGCGAGCAGGATACTGGTCCGGGATGCGCACTTCCTCGGATTCAACTTCATCCTCGACGAGCTCCATCCTGATGCCGAATACATCCAAGGGGATCCCGGCACCGAAAGGATGCCCGGGATCAAATCGTTCGACGGCCTCATCCTCCTCGGATACCACGCCATGGCCGGAACCCCCGAAGCCATACTCGAGCACACCATGACTTCGTCCGGATGGCAGAATTTCCACATCAACGGCGAATTGTCAGGAGAGATAGCCATGGATGCGGGAATAGCCGGAGACCACGGCGTCCCGACAATAATGGTCAGCGGAGACGACAAGACCTGCAGCGAGGCGCGGAAACTGATCCCGGGCGTGGTCACGGCGCAGGTGAAGACAGGGCTCTCCCTCGAAGGAGGAATCCTCCTGCCATTGAAGAAGGCGCATGACATCATCCGCAAGAAGGCGGAGCAGGCGGAGAAGATCTGCAGGAACATCGCGCCATTGAAGTTCAGGCATCCCGTCACAATGCGCCTCGAACTGGTCTCCAGGGGAAAGATCCCATCCGGACGGAAGGGCGTCCGCACCCTCGACGGAAGAACCTACGAGGTCAAAGGTCAAAACGTCGAAGACGCCCTGCGGGCGCTGCTATGAAAATCTCTACGCCTTTATCCCGCTTTCCAGCATGAGGGTCCTGCTACGGGCGTCGCATACGGATTCGGGGCCGAAATACTGGATAGGCCCTGGATAGAGGTAGCAGTTATCTGCCGCCCACTTGTCGCGGTTCTTCGCGAATTCCGCGAAGGGCTTGCCCTTGAGCTCCACCAGCGCCTTCTTGATCACGGGCTTGTCCTCTCCATGCCTTCTCTCGACCGTCATCATCATCGTGAGCGGGATGCCGCCGCACTTCCAGTCGGAACATGGTTTTGCGAGGTTGCCAACGTAAGCCATGTATCCCGTCCTGCTGTTTGCGACGAGAGCCGCGGCCGTGTACCCAAGGCTGTAGCAGTAGTCGGCATCGAAATTCGAAGGGGCGGCGCATCTTCCCTCGTATCCGAGGAAGTGGGTCTGCGCGGAGAATTTCCCTATGTACTCCCCGCTCTTGCGCATCTTCGCAAGCTTGCCCTGGATGATCTCGATGAGCAGCTTCTCAGTCTCGATGAGCGACACCTGCACATTGCCGTGCGGATCGCGGTCCTTGATGAGCTGCAGCTGTATCTGCTTCGGGAGGGAATCGTAAAGCGACGAGCTGCCCTTCGTGAGCTTGCCCTTTATGAACTTCAGCTTCTGGTCGTCGTCGTTGAGAAAGGACATTCCAGTCGTCTCCCCCCCAAAAAGGACTTTTAGCACCATAAAAAAGTAATAAAAACGGGGTTTAACACATTTTCCCCTACCGGGATTTAAAAATAACAAAAAA
>CAZGJP010000028.1:2484-10555 GCA_964526605.1 uncultured Lentisphaera sp. | reverse complement strand
ATTCCAGTCGTCTCCCGCGCCATCAGGTCGTTGAGCTCCCTTATCAACGTCTTCATCTCGGGGATGAACTCGATGAGCCCTTCCGGGATGAGAACTATGCCAAAATTCGCCTTCTTCTCCGCCCTCTTGACTATGACGGACACGATGTCGTCGGCGATCTGGTCCAAGGTCATCTTCTCCTCCGCTACCTCCTCGGAGATTATTGCCGCGTTAGGGCGCGTCTGCAGGGCGCATTCGAGAGCGATGTGGGATGCGGAGCGTCCCATCAGCCTGATGAAGTGCCAGTATTTCTTGGCCGAGTTGGCGTCCCTCGATATGTTCCCGATGAGCTCGCTGTAGACCTTGCACGCGGTGTCGAATCCAAATGACGCCTCTATCTGCGCGTTCTTGAGGTCGCCGTCAATGGTCTTCGGACATCCGATCACTCGTATCTGTATCCCATGGGCGAGGAAGTATTCCGCAAGCAGGCATGCGTTGGTGTTGGAATCGTCTCCGCCAATTATCACTATGGCATGGATGCCGAGCTTCTCGCAGCTCTCCTTCGCCTTCTCGAATTGCTCGTCGGTCTCCAGCTTCGTCCTGCCGGATCCGATTATGTCGAAGCCACCGGTGTTCCGGTGTTCGTCTATGACATCGCCAGTGAGCTCCTTGTACTTGCAGTCCACGAGTCCGCTGGGACCTCCAAGGAATCCGAACAGCTTGGAGTCGGGGTTCGCACTCTTGATCCCGTCGAATATGCCAGCGATCACATTGTGACCGCCAGGCGCCTGCCCTCCCGAGAGCACAACTCCCACGTTGAGCGCAGGCTCGATGTTGCACTGCTCGCCCATCGAGGAGAATGTGACGATCGGGTTTCCAAAGTTGTTCGGAAAAAGCGACTTTATCTTCTCCGGCTCGCCAGCGGATGAAGTCTTCTTCCCCTGTTTCGCCTCCACGACGGCGCCGTTCATCAGCGCCTTCGGAAGTTTCGGCTTGTAAGCGGCCCGCTCCCTCTGAAGCACGGATATTTCAGCCATGACATCCCCCTTGATTATTGGTTGAAAGAAATAAGACTAAGGATACAGGATTCAAGATACAGGATTCAGGAGAAGACAAAATCTGAGCCCAATCCTTTCCCAATGATGAATGCCAGACATGGAACAGGCATCCTGCATCTCATATCCTGCATCTCATATCCTGCATCCTGTATCCTGTATCCTGCATCCTGTATCCTGCATCCTGCATCCTGCATCCCGCATCAGCCAACATCTCACATTTCGGAGCGGATACAGTATACCGCCGCCAAAAATTTTGCAAGACGACGTCCGACGATTCTTCCATCTCCCGCAATGAAACCCCTTCTTCACTTCGCGTATTCGACCGATCGGGTCTCGCGGATCACCGTCACCTTTATCTGTCCCGGGTAGTTCATCTCCTTCTCGACCCGGCCGCATATGTCCCGGGCGAGGACCTGGGCCTCGTTGTCGCTTATCTTCCCCGGGTTGACCACAACCCTCGCCTCCCTGCCAGCCTGGACGGCGTGGCAGGATTCGACACCAGGGAAGCTCGTCGCTATCTCCTCGAGCTTCTCCAGACGCTTGAGATAGAACTCGGCCGTCTCGCTCCGGGCTCCGGGCCTCGACGCACTCATCGCATCGGTTACGCAGGCCAGCACGGCGTAGACCGAGGTCTTGTCGGTCTCCTCATGATGCGCTGCGACGGCATTGACCACGTCCGGCGCCTCGTTGTATTTCTTCAGGAGCTCCGCTCCAAGCATCGCATGGGTGCCCTCGGCCTCGCTGTCGAGGGCCTTGCCTATGTCGTGGAGAAGGCCTATCCTCTTGGCTTTCAACGGGTCCAGCTTCAGCTCGGATGCGATCACGCCCATGAAGTTCGCCGCCTCTATGGAGTGGCGCAGGACGTTCTGCGAGAAGCTGTATCTGTATTTGAGCCTGCCGAGAAGCTTCACGACCGCGTCCGGCACGTTCGGCACGCCCACCTCCAGCACTGCTTCCTCTCCAGCCTCCGCCAGTTCCTTCTCCACCTCCTTGTCCACTTTCTTGAAGAGCTCCTCTATGCGGGTGGGATGGATGCGGCCGTCGGATATCAACTTCTCCAGAAGAAGCCTCGCCTTCTCCCTCCGGACCGGGTCGAAGCAGGAGAGCACCACCGCCTCCGGCGTGTCGTCAACAAGCAGCGACACTCCGGTCACCGCCTCGATGACCCTGATGTTCCTTCCATCGCGGCCGATTATGCGCCCCTTCATCTCGTCACTGGGCAGATGTATCGTGGAGGTTGTGTGCTCGTAGGCGCATTCCCCGGCGTATCTCTGCATCGCGTAGGCGAGAATCTTCTGGGCCTCCTTGTCGGCCTTGTTCTTCGCCTCCTCAACCTCGTTGCGGATGAGATGGCCCACTTCGTTGTGCACTTCGCCCTTTATCTTCTCGAGCAGCATTTCCCTGGCGGAGTCGCGGCTCAGCTCGGCGATGCGCTCAAGCTCGGTTATCTGGCGCGATATCTCCTTTTTGAGCTCGGAGTCCCTCTGCCCAAGCCGCTCCTTCAGCGACGCGACTTCCTTCTCCTCCCTCTCGAGGGATGCCGATCTCGCGTCGAGGACATCGGCCCGCTTCTCAAGGTGCTCCTCGCGGCCGGCTATCTTCTTCTCGATTGCCAGCAGCTCCTGCTTCTTCTCCCTGCTCTCCTTCTCGAACTCGTCCTTCAGCTTAAGGAATTCGCTCTTCGCCGCAACCTTCGCCTCCCTGACCAAATGCTCGGCCTCCTTCCGAGCGTCGTCCTTCACCTTCTCCGCAAGCTTGCTCGCACTGGCACCGAAGAATTTCGTCACCCACCAGTGGACGAGCACGCCTATCCCGACGCCAACGACACAGGTGACTATTGACTTCACGTTCACAGACGCCGAACTTATCTGGTGCAGAATCTCATTCATCGCTAGTTCTCCTCTTTGTTTGTTTCATCGCACACATATGTCCTCTCCTCCGTTATCACATATTCCATCTTCACGTCGTGCGGCTCGACCGGGACGGAGCCAAGCATCTGGAACTGGTAGCAGACGCCTATCCTGACCCCGCCAAAGCGGGAGAGAAGCGAGTCGTATGCCCCACCTCCGAAGCCGATCCGTCCACCATCCGCCGAAAACGCCGTCCCCGGAACGAGCCAGGCCAGTCCGGCCGAATTGCCCCGAGAAAGCCGCTCCCCATCAACAGGCTCCATTATCCCGAACCTGCCTCGCGAGAGCCCGTCCGCAAAATCCGCGACCGACGCCATCCCGTAGGAGGATGTCCCCGGGGAGTGCTTCGGCAGAAAAACCTTCCTGCCTGACAATAGCACTCCGCTCAGATAGGGCAGGACGTCCGGCTCGCCGGCGGCCGGATGATAGCCGCATATAGAGGATGCCGAGGTCAACTGGGCCAGCCCCCCGAGCCGGGCGCATATCCGGGCGGAAGCCTCGGCTGCGAATTTCGCAGGCAGCGCCTTCCGTCGAGCGACCATCTCCTTCCTCGCCGCCATCTTCAGTTCCTTCAGTTCCTGTGTCATCCCAGTCCTCCCGGCTTCCTGATCCTCGAGAGCTTCTCCCTTATCTTCGTCTCGAGGCCGATGTCCTTCGGCTCATAGTAAACCTTCCTCACGCACATGTAGTCCTGCTCCACATGCCCGCCCTCGTGATCGTGGGGATACTTGTAGCCCTCCCCATGCCCGAGCTGCGCGGCCCCCTTGTAGTGCGAATCGCGCAAATGTAGGGGGACAGGCTGGACCCTGTTCTCCCTGACGTCCTTCATGGCCGCGTCCACCGCCAGATAGGAGGCGTTGCTCTTTGGCGCGGATGCGCAGTATGTGACCGCCTGGGACAGGATTATCCTTGCCTCCGGCATGCCTATCATCTCGACGGCCTTCATTGCCGAGACCGCAAGCTGGAGGGCGCGTGGGTCGGCGTTGCCAACATCCTCCGATGCGAAGATCACGATCCTGCGTGCGATGAACCTTATGTCCTCGCCGGCATGAAGCATCTTCGCCAGCCAGTAGACCGCCGAGTCCGGATCACTCCCACGCATGCTCTTTATGAACGCGCTGGCGGTGTCGTAGTGGCCGTCGTCTCCGTATTCGACCGCCTTCTCCTGCATCGAGGACTCCGCGTCGGCCTTCGATATGCGCACGCAGGAGCCATCCCTCGTGCCGGCGAGAACGGCTATCTCCAGCGCGTTCAGCGCGCGCCTGGCGTCGCCTTCGCAGTTCTCGGCGATGAATTGGACGGCATCGTCCGAAATCTCCACATCCGTCCCGGGAAATGACCTCGGGTCGGAAAGGGCGTTGCGGATTATCCCCGACACATCGCCCTCCGAAAGCGGCTCCAGCCTGAAGAGAAGGGAACGCGAGAGGAGAGGCCCCACCACGTAGAAGAAGGGATTCTGGGTCGTCGCGCCTATGAAGCGTATCGTCCCCTTCTCGATGTCCGGAAGAAGAACATCCTGCTGGGCTCGGTTGAAACGGTGGATCTCGTCAATGAAGACTATCGTCCTGCGCCCGTTGCGCAGCCTGTTCGCCGCGGCCGCTATCTCCTTGCGGAGGTCGGCAACAGTGGAGAGAACTCCGGAAAGGCGGATGAACGCGGAACCGGTGACTCCGGCGACAAGCTCCGCCAGACTTGTCTTGCCACATCCGGGAGGCCCGGAGAGGATTATCGAGTGGAAACTGTCCGACTCTATCGCCTTGCGGAGAAGCTTGCCGTCGCCAATGACATGGCTCTGGCCGAAGAACTGGGAGAAGCCGGAGGGACGCAACCTGGCCGCGAGAGGAGGCGGAGGCGCGGAGCCCGGAGAGGCATCGCAGCCCTCCAAGGCGGCCTCAACAACACCCATTTCGTTTTCAAACAGGTTCTGTTCCATCTTTGCATCCAAATTGCAGGGAATGCGGATGGAACCGTCCGTATCAGTCTCGACGCAACCGGTGCTGAGAGTACATCCCATCTCTGGCCGGAAGACGCTGCACCGCCATGCGAGGCGCCGAAACGACCTCGCGCCCAACGGCGGGAAGGAGGAATTCCACATAGGAGGCGGCCCCGCGGCACACTGCCGAAAACGCCGTCCTGAAGAAACTCAACAAAATCAAGAAGACTGACAAAACACGGTTCATCGCTATCTTTCTGGTTTAATCCATTTCTATTTGTTCACATGTCAATTATATTAATCTAATATTGAATTAAAAAAAAGCAAGCCCGATGAAAATAATCAAGTGCGATTTGGAAGGGGTCCTGCTCATCGAGCCGGACGTCTTCTCCGACAGGCGGGGATTCTTCTGCGAAAGCTTCTCCATGGGAAAATACCGCGAACTGGGCGTCAATTTCGACTTCGTCCAGGACAACGTGTCCAAGTCTTCGGCCAAGGTCCTCAGGGGGCTTCACTACCAGATAGAGCCCTGCGCGCAGGCGAAGCTGGTCAGCGTGATCGAAGGAGAGATATTCGATGTTGCGGTGGACATCAGGAAAAGTTCGCCGACTTTCGGCAAGTGGTTCGGGGCGAGGCTGGCCGGCCCCTTCAGGAAGCAGATGCTCATACCGCCTGGATTCGCGCACGGCCTCTGCGTGCTGGGAGAAAGCGCGACGCTGTCCTACAAATGCAGTTCGCACTATTCCCCCCAGCACGAGCGCGGCATCCGCTGGAACGATCCTGCGCTCGGGATCGAGTGGCCGATAGAAGATCCCATCGTCATCGAGAGGGACGCCTCCTTTCCGCCGCTGGAGATGCAGAAGGATGTCTTCGAATGAGGCCTGGCGACGAAATCACGTGCCCGAAATGCGGAAGAAACTCATTCCTGAAGAAAGTCGCCATCCTCGACGGATGGACGAAGAAGGGGGAGATCTTCGCCTGCGCCTCCTGCTCCGCGAAAATCGCGGACGCGCCCGTCCACGGGCAGACCGAGCGGCAGGCGGCACGCCAGGCATCCGCGCTGGCCGCCTTCCTCAACGAAAACGAGGCTCCCATCAAAACTCGAATCGAGGCCGGTGAATCCGAAAAACGATTCTGCAGGGACTGCACACATTTCATAAAGCATCCGTTCGGAGACAAATGCGGACTTCACGACAGGAACGTGAACCCGATGGACGATTGCAGGGATTTCAACAGGAAGCAGTGAAGGGGGATGCGGGATGTTTACTCGCCTCGCCATAGGTACTGGCGAGTTTACTCGCTCTCCTCCGTAGAGAGAGCCGGCGAGCAGGATGCATTCCGACGATGCTGCAAACAAATGGCAGGAGCGCCCATGCGGACGGACGACATTGAGAAGCTGGTGAAGATCTCCAACAGGGAGGTCTACAACAGTATGTCTCCGGAGGAATACGACCGGAACGAGAGCATCTTCAACGATGCCAGGAGGAGGCATTGCGCGGAGGCGCTGCAGGCCTGCGCCGGAACTTCCGGCAACGGAAGCCATCTGGATCTGGGCACGGGCACTGGAAATCTCCTGCGGATTTCGCAAAAAGTATTCGGGAAGGTCTTCGCCGTGGACATAAGCGAGAAGATGCTTTCCAGGATCAAGGACAGATTTCCCGGAGTGATATTCGCCTCGTCCGACGCAGAAAACCTGCCATTCAAGGAAGATTCCTTCGACTGCGTCTCGGCAAACGCCCTGCTCCACCATCTTGTCTCCCACGAGAGGCTTTTCCGCGAGATACACAGGGTTCTGAAGCCGGGCGGATGCGTCTACACCGACCACGATCCTAACTATTTCTTCACCAGATTCTACCGGCCAATATACAGGCTTCGCTTCAGGAACGTCCACGGATTCGGCAGCCGCAGGAACGATCTTGCGGAATACCACAACGTCTTCACCTCCGGAATAAACCCGGAAAAGCTGGCGGACATGATGGAAAGGATCGGATTCTCGGACGTCAAGATCAGCTACAGGCTGACCGACAGGAGCGAATGGAGAGGCATCGCGAAATTCGCATTTCTAGCTCTGAAGGCGGCGAACAGGCTGCTGCCAGCCAAGAGCCTGAGAACACACTTCTCGATCACGGCGGAGAAACGGAGGGAGGGCGGAGCCCCTACTCCTCCTCGAACTTCGAGTCCACAAGGTTGACCAAGGCGAGGAATGCGGATTCCGAGTCGTTGCCTATGGTCGTGACCCGGATCTTGGTGCCATAGCCGGCGGCAAGCATCAGCAACCCCATGAGACTTTTCCCATTGACAGTCTCTCCGTCCTTCTCAACTAGGACTTCGCACTCGTACATAGAAGCCATCTGGACGAAGAGAGAGGCGGGCCTGGCATGGAGGCCAAGGGTGTTCTTGATCTCCAGTTCCGCCGAGAATTTTTTCTGTTCTTCCATCTTCGCCCTGGCTTGCGCGCAACGAAAAACGCGGCCGATTCACTTAAAAAGGGATTGTAATATTGTTACGATAGCTATATTTTCAAATTTGTAAAGCAATTTTCGTGCAAAAGAGTATATTACTCCAAAAAAAAAATGGAAAACACAGCCCGATGAGATTTTCTCTGGCCATTTTATGCATGCTGGCGGTCCTCTTCAGCGCCCTCGTGCCGGACTCTCTCGCGCAGTCCTCCGGAAAATGCGCGGTCTGCGGAAAGACCATTGGCCCTGGAATGAAGTTTCTCAAATCAAGCGACGGGAGGATATTCTGCTCCCAAGCCTGCTACGAGAAGACGCTTCCGAAGTGCTGCATATGCAAGAAAACTCTTAGCGGGGGCTATCTCAAGGGTGCGGACGGAAGGCTCTACTGTTCGGAGAAATGCATCTCGACCACTTGGCCGACCTGCTCGGCCTGCGGCGCGAAATCACAGAAGGGCGCGATAATATCGGCGGAAAAGGGAGATCTTTTCTTCTGCGAGAAATGCCATTCGAAACCAAAATGCTTCTGCTGCGGCCTGCCCGCCGATTGCTCGAAACTCGACGACGGACGGCACATTTGCCCCAATTGCTCGAAGGATGCCATAGGCACCTTGGATGAAGCGGTGAAGCTGATCGGCGAAGTCAGGGCCCTGATGGGCGACAAGCTAAAGCACAAGACCAAACCCCAAAACTAAAACGACATGGGGGACCAAAAAAAAAGCTGGGTTAAACCCC
>CAZGJP010000028.1:352-2474 GCA_964526605.1 uncultured Lentisphaera sp. | reverse complement strand
CAAGACCGAACACCAGATCGAATACGAGCTGGTGGACCAGAAGAAACTCGAGGAGATCTCCCCCCAGAACCAGCATGGCGTCGAACTCGGACTCTTCAGATACATCGAAGAGACGGAAACCACCACCGTCACAAGCGGACTCAAGACCACCGAGACGGTCAACGTGACCAGAAACTACAAGATATACATGCTCTCGCACATGTCCAGACGGAAGTTCATCGAGGTCGCCGCCCACGAGCTCGGACACGACTGGATGCAGGAATACTACCCCAAGATCGATGAACTCAACGTCAAGGAGGGCTGGGCCCAATATGTCGCGTGGAGAATCAACGACATCCACGGCCAGAAAGGACTTAACAGGATGCTCGAGGCGAACAAGGACCCCGTCTACGGCGACGGCTTCAGGATGGTCAGGAAGGCCTCGGAAAAATCCTCATCCCCCATGGAAGCCCTCCACTCGTATTTCCGGGACAGGAACAACTAGGACCAGACACAATGCGAACGATGCAGAGCAGTTCCGGTGAAAACATCTTGCACCACTTGCGCCACATCGCGCTGCTCGTCGCGGCCATCGTCGCATTCGCCTCCTGCGGAAAGAAGAACGCAGGGAACGGCACGGCCGAACGCAGGATACCAGTCAGGACGATGGAGCTATCCGCATCCAAGGTGGAGGACATCCTCGACACCTTCGGCATAATCGAATCCCTCTCCACCCTCGAGATATCCGCCGAACAGGACGGGGCCGTGGTGGAGATCGCCGCAAAGGACGGCCAATGCCTGAAGAGAGGCCAGCTCATCCTCCGCCTCGACGAGAGGATATACAAGGCCGAGGAAGCACGTGCGCTCGCCCACCTCAAATCGACCGAATCAACTCTGAAACGGCAGAAATCTCTCTTCGAATCCAAAACCATATCCGAAAAGGACTACGAGGACGCGCTCTTCGCAAGAGACATGGCCAAGGCCGAGCATGACGCCGCGAAAACCCGCCTGGACCGATGTGAAATCCGCAGCCCGATAGACGCATGCATCGACGACGTCTCGGTCGAACTCGGCGAACACCTCTCCTCAGGAAAAAAGGTCGCCAGACTCGAAAAGTCCGACGTGGTCAAGCTCGTCTTCCACATTCCGGAACGGGACGTCGGCGCCGTCTCGACAGGAACAGGCGTATCATACTCCTTCGACTCGCGCCCGACAGATAAATTCGAAGGCGCCATATCCTTCATATCACGGGCCGCCGACAGCGGCTCACTCGCCTATCGCGCGGAGGTGGAAATACCAAATCCGGACCTGGAGCTGAGACCGGGCATGATCGCACGCGTCCGCCTCGTCAGGCGCATCGTCCAGAACGCCATCTCCATACCCGTGGTGGCTATCATCCCCAGATACGGCGGACATTACGTCTTCATCGTGAAGGATGGCCGCGCATACCAGAAGGAAGTCAAGCTGGCCTTCTTCACGGGAGACAAGGCCGTCCTCGCCGCAGGACTCTCCCCCGGCGACAAGGTCGTCGTCGAGGGCAACCGCTTCCTAAGGGAGAGAGACTTGGTCGAGGTCCCGCCAGAAACCCGATGAAGCCGCTGATAAGACAAATCCTGCTCATGCGCCCGGCGGTCTTCTGCATGACCGTCTTCCTCGTCGCCACAGGCGTCGCTTCCTACATCACGCTCCCGCGGGAAAACGCTCCCGACATAACCATCCCCTACGTGTTCGTGAGCACAATCTACGAGGGCGTAGCCCCGCAGGAGATCGAAAACCTCATAAGCATCCAGCTCGAGAAGTAGTTCCGGGGACTCGACAAGGTCAAGGAGATAAAATCCGACTCCGTCGAGGGTAGCAGCAACATCACCATCGAGTTCTATCCGGACCAGGACCTCGACGACGCGGTCCAGAAGGTCAAGGACAAGATCGACCTCGCGCGCCAAGACCTCCCGGACGACATTGACGAGCCTGTCGTCAGCGAAATAAATCTCAGCACGGACATACCAGTCATGAGCATCGCTTTCTACGGCCTCGAAAGCCAGAACGCACTCAAAAAGGACGGCGAGGACATCAAGGAAAAGGTCATTACGTACCCCGCCGACAGAGAGCCTATATAATACGGCCCCCCCAGGAGAAATAAAAA
>CAZGJP010000028.1:0-342 GCA_964526605.1 uncultured Lentisphaera sp. | reverse complement strand
AAGGTCGAGTCGGTCCCCGGCGTCCTCGAGGCGAAGATATTCGGCGACCGCGAGCGAGAGATAAGAGTCGAGATAGACGTGGACCGCCTCAATGCCTACGCGATACCGGTCTCCAAAATACTCTCGGTTATATCGAGGGAGAACAAAACCTCCTCCGCCGGCAACCTCGAGATGCTCGGAGGCAAGTTCCAGATACGCGTCCCAGGCGAGTTCGCAAGCCCCGACGAGATCAACAGCCTCGTCATCGGAGGAGGCCAGGGAGGACCTGTATACCTGACCGACATCGCGGAGATAAGGGACTCCTTCAAGGACCTTGCATCGGTCTCGAGGATAAAGGGAAAG
>CAZGJP010000027.1:5872-16125 GCA_964526605.1 uncultured Lentisphaera sp. | reverse complement strand
CAAAGGCTAATTCGTGAACAAACCATACGAGGAGAAAACCCGCGTCGGCCTCGTCCTGCCGCTATTCTCCGTCTATCTCCAGATATACGCGAAATTCGCGGCCAAGCTCCAGATCAGGATAGAAGAGATGGGCCACCGCCTATGGGTAATGAATTCACATGAGAACTCCCGCGACTTCATCGAGGCCTGCGAGGAGCTTGTCTACAAGTGGGGCGCGAAGACCATCATCGCAGTCCCACCATACGGCCAGGAGGGAAAAAACAAGGTGGACACGCACTGCCTCTCATATCTCAAGAAGCTCAACGACTCGGGCCTCGTTGACCATGTGATCATGTTCGACAGGAACGTGGAGGACGGATTCGTCTCGATATACCAAGACAGGCAGGCAGGCCGAAAGCTCCTCTTGGAGGCCGCCGCCGCGAAGAAAATCACCAAGGCCATCTTCCTCATGGACAGCGACTATAGCGCGCAAGAACGGAAGGAACTCGTGGCATTCGGCAGAAATCTCGGCATAGAACTGTTCTTCGAAAAAAACTCGTCCTGCAAAGATACGTCCGACATCGAAGGAATGGCGAAGTCGGGTGTCGAGGCCGTCTTCACCGATGGCGACATCTTCGCGACCAGAATCATGAACATCGCGGGAGGGAAACTCCCCTTCCGGCTAACCGGATACGACGCGACAAACTACGCGACACTGCACAAGCCACGCATAACAAGCGTTGATCCGGGTCTCTGCGATGGCGCGGACTTCATCCTGAAATACATGAAGAAACAATTTTCGGAAGCAGGCAAGACATACGTGATGAAGCCAAAACTCGTCGAGGGCGAGACTTTCTGAAGCAAAAGCTTCTGTCGCCTGCGACATCAACTTGGATGTTGCGTGGATCGTTTGTCAAATGCAATATCCAGGTCAACAAGAAGGAAGTGCAAGGTGGCAGCGAGTATTCACCAAGGAACCAAGATCTTAGGCCCAACCTTGACCAAGGTTCTGTCCCTGGCCATTCTCCTGCTCGCATCCGCATTGCCTTCGCAGGAGCCAAAAGGCGCGTTCGTCATCGTCGTCCTGCCAGACACCCAGAACTACGTGAAATATCCCGGCGCGGAAAAAAAATTCGCCTCCCAGACGAAATGGATCGCGGACAACAAGGACAGACTGGACATCAAATTCGTCGTCCACGAGGGCGACATCACGGACAGCAACAGCGAAGAGCAATGGGAGAAGGCCAAGGACTGCATGAAGACTCTCGACGGAATCGTGCCATACGCCCTTTGCGTTGGCAACCATGACATCGGATACAACGCACCGAAAGGAATATCGCTGATAGAGGAATACTTCCCGGAGTCCTCCTTCGAAAGCTCTCCCTGCTGGGGCGGAAAAATGCCCGGACAGAATTGCTTCTGGCATAAATTCGAGGCGGGAAAGAACAAATTTCTGGTAATCAGCCTCGACCTAGGAGCAAGCGACAAAATGCTCGAATGGGCCGACGGCATCCTCTCCGCGAACAAGGACCGCAAGGCCATCCTGGTCACCCACGAGCTCCTCGACCAGGACGGGAAATTATCGAACAAGGACACCAAGAAAAATGCGACGGCCTACGGCCAGCATCCCGATGGCAGCCCACGCAACACCGGCGAGAACGTCTGGAAAAAGCACATCGCCAAACACCAAAACTATATCCTCGCCCTATGCGGCCACTACAACGGGATCGCATCGAGAACGGAGATGAAGGGCAAGAACGGAAACACCGTCCACATCCTCATGGCCAACTACCAGTATTCCGAAGGCGGAGGCAATGGATTCCTCCGAATCATGAAGTTCGACCAAGACGCCGTCCAATGCGATGTCTCGACATACTCGCCCTTCCTAGACAAGTTCTGGAAGGATGAGAAGAACGAATTAAAAATCAAACTATAATGGAGACGCCAATGAAGAAAATCCTGTCTTTTGTCGCCACCTTGGTCCTTTGTTCCGGAGCTGTCCACGCCATACCCCATTACCTCGACATCTCGGGCGCCGCCAACACCCCCATAGAGGACGACGGCATCGCCGGCAACGGCAAGGGAGGCTGGAGCGACGAAGGCATAAACGACATGTTCATCTATCCAGCGCCGGAAGGCGGAGAAGTCACACGCAACGGATACAAATTCAAGCTCCTGCCTGTCGGCCCCGACAAGAACACCGTGATCATGCTCAAGGGCTCCGACAACTCTCTCGACAAGCCCGAAGAGGCGAAGATAGCCGTCCCCAAGGTCAAGGCGGCCTTCATGTATGTGCTCCAGAACGCGGTGAAGCAGCCGAAGGGGCAGGAGAAGAATTTCATCGTCGCGAACTATACACTAGAGTATTCCGACGGAGCAAAACACTCGTTCCCAATCCGCGACGGCATGGAAATCCGCCAATGGTGGACAGGCTCGTGGTGGGACAACAGCGGCGAAAAGGCTTGGCCATTCCTGGTGGGCGGCAACCTCTACAGCCAGAAATGGAAGCAATACATCGGCATCTGGGCGACACAGCTCGCAAACCCCCAGCCGGAAAAGGAAATCACCGCAGTCATATTGAAATCTGAAAGGAAATCCGTCCCGGCAATATGGGCGATAACCTTTGACAACGACGACTACTACAAGTCGCCGGACATCAAAAAAGACTATGTCAGGCCGTCCGACGCACCCCAGGGATATTTCGACGCGAAGCAGGCCGTGGAAAACAGAAAAATATTCGAGGCCATGAAAAGACAGGGACACGCCAAAGGTCTCCGCAAGGTCGAAATCATCAGCGACGAAATGGTCGCGGTGACCATTGACGCCGTCATCGCCGGCGGAGCAGGGATGGCGAACGAAAAGGCGGCAAAACTACAGTCCCCTGACAATTTCTCCATCACCTCGAAAAATTCCTCCGATGCGAATTTCGCGAAGGGCGTCAAACCTCTCTCCGTCGGAAGACAGAGCCTCAAGTTCGACACGGTGGGCATCGAGGACTTTCCTCTCGTCCAGATATACTGGCACAGCTACTATCTCAAGGTTCCGCCCATGAAGAACGGAGCGGAATATTCGGTGAAGGTCTCGGGACTGGACAATGCTGAAATCTCCGAGCAGGACTTCAATTTCGGCGACAAGGGCACCACTCCGTCCATAAAAGTGAACCAGACCGCCTATTTCTCGGGATCGAATGCGAAATTCGCATACCTCGGCTGGTGGGCTGGAGATTTGGGAGCCGTTGATTTCTCGAAATTCAAGAAATTCAAGGTCGTCTCGGACGACTTCAAAAACACCGTTCTCGATGGGGACATAACCGAGAGAAAAGGCTCCGAACAAAAAGTCATGGAAGCAGACGTCAGCGGCGAAATCGTCTACGAAATGGATATTTCGAAGCTTCAGAATCCGGGCAGATACCGCGTCGTGGTCCCGGGGCTTGGCGCATCTTCCCCTTTCGGGGTCGGCAGGAACGAGTTCTCCAAGATATATCAAACTGTCCTGCGGGGATTCCTCTTCCAGCGCTGCGGATACGAGTTGAACGAATCCTTCTGCCGCTTCAATCATCCGGCATGCCATCTGGCAAACTACGAGTCGGGCAATCTCGTCCATGGCGTCAACGAGAAAATCGTTGACGGCAAGGCCGTCCTCCAGATGAATCCATCGAAAAAGGGAGAGGAGATCCGCGAATTCCGCGGCGGCTGGCACGATGCCGGAGATTACGACCTCTTCTACTCGCATCTAATGTCAGCATCCAAGATGCTCATCGCATACGAATTCGCTCCGCAGGCGTTCAAGGACGGAGACGCGGGATCGCCGGAGAGCGGCAACAAGATCCCCGACATCCTTGACGAAGTTGAATGGGGGCTGAAATTCTACGCCGACAACCAGCAGCCCGACGGCGGTATCTTCGCGGGAAGGGCGAACGACGAGGACTACGGATACAAGGAGTGGAAGACGGAGTTCGCTAAGTGGAAGGAGAAAAAAACGGAATGGAAGAAATACGGAGACCTGCCGCCGTTCGGCAACTTCTTCCCATGCTCCGGATCCTGCGACACCTTCGCCGCCGTCGCCGCGCAGGCATCGCGGGCATTCGCCAAAATCGCACCCGACAAATCCAAAAAATATCTTGACCAGGCCGAAAAAGCCTACGAATGGGCCAGAAAGAACTCCGACGACGAATACGCCCGCGAAGGGATCAGCTATGGCAGGATAGAATGGAAAAAGGCATGGATATGGGCCGCCTCGGAAATGTTCAAGACCACGGGAGAACAGAAATACAACGACGACGTAGTCAAGCTCGCCACCGACAAGGAAGACCCATTCAAGAGCCACTGGTCGCAAGCAGGCTCCATTCCATTTTTCCAGTTCGCATACGCATCCTGCGAAAAGCCGGGCACGAACCAGGATGTGAAAAAGAAACTTTCGGACAACATAATAAAATCCGCGGATGGAATCTTGAAGAGCAACGACAAACGCGCCTATAGGATGGGTAGCGGAAAGGAGAGCGGAGGCTGGGGCTCGATAGTCGGAGGTGGAGCCTACGGACAGACCTGTGCCATGGCATACATGCTGAGCAAGCGCAAGGAATTCCTCGACGCAGCATCGGTCAACGCCGACTACCAGCTCGGGGCCAACCCCCTCTCACGCTCCTTCATCAGCGGCCTCGGCGAAAGACCAGTCATGCATCCGGAACTCCGCAGGCCTCTCTACGACAAGAACGGTATCCCCGCAGAAGGCATACCAGTGTTCGGACCGGGCGGAAACGACAACAGCCTCGACGAATGCTTCCCGGCCAAAGTCCCCGTCTGGAGACGATGGATAGACAACCGCGTTTCGGCTCTGCACTGCGAATTCACCGTCGGAAGCACGCAGGGGGAGGCGATTCTCCTCTACGGAGTCCTGTTGGGAGCCGAGGAAAAGTGAAGCAAACATTCGCCTTTGTCTCAACATAAAATATGAGGAAATATGATGAGAAGAATAGTCCTGTCGGCGGTGCTTGCAATTTCTCTTTCGGGCTCGGTCCTCTCGGAGGTCGAATTCGGACATCTGGGACTGGCGGCTCCGGACACCCTCTGCATGGAACTGATTGACGGCAAATGCGTCTTCAACCAGAACGACGGACGCGGAAGGATAGAGGGGGCAACGGCCAGCGTGTCCGCCCTCGACCAGGCTTCAAGCTACCAGATCACGATGGGAACGGAATCCTCGTCTCCTCTTGCCGTCGGGCGCAAGTCCGCCGGATCGCTCTTCGTCAAGTCCGGAGACTGGAAATTCGATCCTCGATACACGCACACGGTGTATCTGCGATTTTCGCGGCCATTCAAGGAGGGCGAAGCCTGTGAAATCACGATCCGCGGCATCGCCACAGGATGCGGGGACAGGAATATCAAGTTCACCGCTGACTCGAAGAAGCTCCGCAGCGAAAGCATCCACCTGACACAGATCGGATTCCTGCCTGGAACCGCAAAGCGCGGATTCCTCTCCTGCTGGGCCGGAACAATGGGGCCGCTTGATTTCTCGGAATCCTCCAAGGCGGGATTCGAGATACTCGACAAGACCGGGAATTCCGTTTACAAGGGCGCTATCGTCCTCAGGCGGAGAGCCGGAGAGACCGGAGACGACGCCTACAAGAAGAACTTCCAGGAATGCGACCTCTACGAATTCAACTTCAGCGAAATTCGCAGCCCGGGCGAATACAAGGCCGTGATTCCGGGGGTCGGATGCAGCTTCCCCTTCCGAGTGGCGCAGGACGCCTTCGGGGAGGCATACAAGCTCACCACCAAAGGCCTCTACTATCAACGTTGCGGATGCGTTCAAGACGCGAAGCATGCCGGAGCGGAATGGGCGCGAAAACGCTGCCACCATCCAGCTGACGGAAGAAAAATCGAGGAGACCTCTCTCCCTCTTACCGAATGCAGCATGGGCTGGGGGAACCTGAACCAGTTCCAGGAACTGCCAAAACGCACGACGGGAAAAAACCTCCAGTTCTGGGGCGGATGGCATGATGCCGGAGACTGGGACCGCCGGGCTCAGCACATGGAGGCCGCAGGATATCTGATCGATGTGGCCCTCTTGTTCCCGGACGCATTCAAGGACGGAGACCTGAACATTCCGGAATCCGGGAACGGAATCCCCGACATTGTTGATGAAGCGGGATGGTGCATAGACTTCTTCAAACGGGGACAGCAGAGCGACGGAGGAGTCAGGGGCGGCATCGAGAGCGAGGACCATCCAGTCCCGGGAACACAGTCCTGGAATGACAAACTCCACCTCTACGCATACGCCGCCGACCCGCAAAGCAGCTACCTCCTCGCGTGGAGCTCGTGCAAATTGTCGAGAGCCATGAAAGCCGCGAAGAAAAACAAGGAGGCGGGAGAATGTCTGGCAACGGCGGAAAAGGCATGGACATGGGCCGAAAACAACGGAGGAGCGAAATTCAACGACCGACGCAACGCGGCGGCCGCCGAACTCTTCGCCACCACTGGCAAAAACCAATACCACGACGCCTTCAAAGCCACATCGGCATGGACTAAAAACACATCCTCAACCGTCAAGGAGTATAATAGACACGACCAGCAGCCGGGGGCCTACAGCTACGCCGCATATGTCCAACCGGAAAAGGCCGACGCCAAGCTCCGCGACGCCATCGTCGCCGCACTAGTCAAACAGGGCGATGAATGGGCCGAATCGGCCGACAGACGCGCCTTCAGATTCGCCGCCAACCTCTGGCGCCCGTTCAACTGGGGACTCGGAACAATTCCAGATGTCGACGAGCTCATAGCCGCATACGGAGTGAAAAAGGATGCCCGATACGTCGAGGCCATCGCATCATCATGCGCATGGACGCTCGGCGGAAACCCCCTCAATATGGTCTGGGTAACTGGACTCGGAACGAAACGCGTCACTCAAGTTCTACATCACGACTCCTGGTTCATGGCCGATGGCCGCGGCGTAGCGGATGTCGTTCCGGGACTGGTCCCCAGCGGCCCGACCGCCTTCAGGGAACAGAGCAAGGGAATTCACGGATTCTCCCAGCGCTCATTCCAGCCTGCGATGAAGGATTGGCCCATCGCCGAACAATATGCGGGAAACCGCTACGACCCGGGAATGTGCGAGCACACTCCAAACATGATAGCCCAGGCCGCGGCAGCATACGCGTTCATGCACGGAACAGGAAAGACAAACCCAGGACAATCACCTCAATGAGGCGAACTCAAGGATTGATTCATTATTTTAAAACAATGGGAGAAAACATGAAAAACACTCTGATCGCAGCAGCCGCCGCCACCATCATTATCGCCACCTGCCCATGCCATTCCCGCGACATATCCACCGGAAAGGACGTCCAGACGGAGAACATCCCGCAACAACTCCAAGGCAAATTCCCCATCGGAATGCCTGAATGCGAAGCACCCGCAATACGGCTCGTCCTGCTCGACTCGGCAAACATCGCAATCATCGTCTACGACCTGCCTAGGGTGATAGAGAAGGTGAACGAACTCTCAGGCGGTGAACTGTTCAAGGCCGTTGACGACTGGGAACAGAGCGAAAAGGAGGGCAAGCCAAACTGGACCGCATTCAAAAAACCGGGAAAACTCCACGAGCAGTTCCTCGCACAGGCCCGGGAGGAATGCGGAGAAAGAAAGCTTGACTCCACGGATTTCTTCAAGATATCCAGCGACAACGACGAAAACTACAGAACACCTCAAACCCCCTCCGCCGTCACAAGAGTCTTCGTCGCCTCAGGCGCACGCCGCCACAAGGGCGCCCACGAGGTGGACTACGCGCATTGCGTCTACATCAGACTGCCTCGCAGAATGAAAAACTCCTGCAACTACCAGCTTTCCCTCAAGGACGGCGGAGGCGCGAAATTCGCCTTCGACGAGAAACACAGCGTCTCCATGGCCATAAAAGTCAACCAGGCAGGATACCTCTCCGACGCCCCCGCGAAATCCGCATATCTCGGAGCCTTCGCATACGAGCTCGGTCCGCTGGACTTCACAGACGCCAAAAAATTCTCCATCATCGACGCAAACAGCGGAGCGGAGGTGTTCGCAGGCGATCTGAAACTGCTGGAGAAAAATCCGAGATTCTCGGAGAAGCCGGGCGATGCAAAGGGACCCTCCGGCAAGGGCGGAGAAAGGCCGATGATGTATGGAGAGGACGTCTATCTCCTCGATTTCACTGGCCTCTCCAAGGAAGGAGTTTTCTTCATCTCCATCCCGGGCGTCGGCCGCTCCTGGCCTTTCAGACATGGCAAAAACGCCTACGGAGAAGCCTTCTACACCGCGGCGCGCGGACTCTTCCATCAGCGTGCGGCAACCGCACTCGACGCGAAGTTCACCGCATGGGCCAGACCGAAATCCAAGATGCACGACACAATCTATGAATGCGAAAACATCTCCTTCCCCATCCAGGCGGAGGCACCCAAGGGATACAGCCACTTCGACGTGATCGGCGCCACAACCGACGAGACAAGGAAAACCGAAAACGTTATCGGAGGATGGTATGACGCCGCAGACTGGGACAGGAATGAACACCACTACGTCTGCGTCTTCGACCTGCTCAACGCATACGAGTTCTTCCCGAAAAAATTCTCAGACGGCCAGCTCAACATCCCGGAGTCGGGAAACGGAATCCCCGACATCCTCGACGAAGCCGCCTACGGTCTCGAATGCTGGCTCAGGAGCATGGACGGACGCGGCGGAATATCAGGATACATCGAGACATACACCCATCCAGACTACGAAGACCCCAACTGCAGATATGCCTTCTCGCGGCGCACCAGATGGAATTCTCTCTGCTACGCCGCTGCCGCGGCACAACTGGCCCACAACATGGAGAAATTCGACGGGAAGGCGGCCGCACGATTCGCGGAAAGCGCCAAAAAGGCTTTCTCCTTCGGGACGGACCCCAGGAACTCGCTCGGAAAGGTCACGATAAATGCGAAGAAGGGCAGAGGGCGGGGCGAAGCCTACTCGCTCGAATGGGAGGAAACGGACGACATTAACATCCCATACCTGATCCATGCAAAGACGCAGATGTTCAAACTCACCGGCGACAAGTCACTCCTCGATGGCATCGCAGAACTCTCCGAAAAGACAAAACTGCCTTTTGAATGGCGCTTCTCGCACAAGGACTTCTCAGCCTGGACGGTCGCCGACATCGCCCTCGGCGGAAATGGCGCCATGCCTCCCGAAACAGTGGACAAATGGAGGCGCTTCTTCCTGAAGACCGCCGACGAACTCCATGCCCACCTGAACACAAACCCCTACCGGAACACATGGCCAAGATACCAGAACTACTGGGCCGGCTGGGGCGCAAACTGCACAACCAACTTCAACAGATGCCTCGCGATTGCCTTCAAAATGACAGGAGACGTCAAATATCTCGACGCGATAATCGCCAACTCCGACTTCATGCTCGGCGCAAATCCGCTGGGAATGAGCTGGACCACCGGAATAGGATTCGTCTATCCCGTAGACATCCAGCACAACAACAGCGAATGCGACGGCATCATGGACCCGGTCCCGGGCATAAGCATCTACGGAATCAACGGCGGACCGCCCATGCACCACAGGGCAAGAGAACTGGCCTGGGCCCCCAAAGGCCCCGACGGGAAAGACATCGCCTTCATCAAGGACCAAAATAGAATTGTCCCCTTCTTCAGAGCATGGTCATGCCACCCGGGAGTGAACACGGCGCAGTGCGAATTCACAGTCCACGAAACAATGTCGTCAACCATATTCACGACGGCAATCCTCCTCGGTGAAGGATGGACCCCGGATGCAACACTGAAATCGCGCAAACCACGCTCCGACCAATACCTCTTCGGACACTGGTATCTGCCATGACCTGAAGGAACTGGACTTCCCGAAAAATCAGCGAAAGAGCCTATTCGCCTTGTCTGGATATCCACTCGGCCGTCTTCATCCTCAGAGGAGAGTTCTCCGAGATGAACAAAGCGACCGCGTCCCTCACCTTCACGCCGCTGTCGTGGAACCCGCAATCCGGATCCCTGGCGAATTTCGCAAGGACCGGAAATCTGCCCCCCGAACCCGACAGAGCAAAGGCGGAAAACGCAACCTTCCGCCTCCCCTCCGTCCATTCCACTCCTTCGGAATCCCTTGCGGACAGCATCCTCCCATCCTTGTCAAGCACGCAGCGGAGCCCCCAGGGCATGTTGAAATGGCGGGGATCGAATCTGGCAACCTGCTCCTCTAGCACGGTCTTGAACTGCTCCGGAGCCAAATGAAGAGTGCAGACGTTGTCCTCGTAGG
>CAZGJP010000027.1:0-5862 GCA_964526605.1 uncultured Lentisphaera sp. | reverse complement strand
GCTTATCCTGCCGGCGAATCCGGCGCTCCGCGTCCCGCAGCCGGAAAACGCGATCCCAGCTCCGGCACTTGCACATATGGCCGACGATACCAGCTCGCGAATCTCGCAGTCCACCACCCCCTCGTCAACGCTGGGAATATGGAATGCCGTCTCGCCAACCATCCTCGACCCCAATTCGTCCGATTCGGAGAGAATCCCCGACATCCTCCCCTTGAGATCCATGTCCTCCGCGATTTTCGCGGACACGTCCACAAGCCTCGACTTGATGTCCAGAAGCATCTTCCCGTCGTCGTCGAAGACCATTTCAATCTCGGCGAACGTCCGCGCATGGCATCCTGCCTCTACAAACCAGCTCGCCGGGCCTATCTTCTGTCCGGGGTTGTCCTCGTGCGTGTGCCCCCCGAGGAAGAGGTTTATCTGCGGATACACGCCTGCGATCTTCGCAAGGGACTCTCCGCCCCTGTCCGACGGGGAGAAGACACCCTGATGCAGGGCCATCACTATCGCCGACGGCCTCTCCTTCATTATTTCCGGAAGCATCCTGTCCAGCTCCTCCATGATCCCAACCCCGCCGACCCCGGCGGCCGCCATGTTGAAAAACTCAAGATAAGGCAGTGTGGCTCCTATCACCACTATCCTGGCCCCGTTCCGCTCAAACGCCCTCCACGCCCTGCAGTGTTTGGATTTGACGTTCAACGCGAGAACCGCCACCCCGTCCGCCTTCCCGGCCAGCTCCTCGAAACGCGCAATACCAAAATCGAAATCGTGGTTCCCCGGCACCCATGCGTCGTAGGAACAATGAAGAAGAAAAAGCAAGCCCAGCTCCCCTGACGACTTCGATGCCGGCAAACTGCCCTGGAGAACGTCGCCACAGTCCATCAGCAGCGTTCTATCTCGTCCCAGCACCGCCATTCTCTCGCGCAAGGCGGTGGAAAGACGCAGCAAATTCGATGTCCGGCCAAACTCGTCGGGCCTGTCGTCCATCTTCGAGTGGATGTCCGTCGTGTTCAGTATGAAGACGCTCTTCTCGGCGGAAAGCGGCGTTGCGCAGAGGAGAATGGCCAGCGGAATTGCAAGTCGCAGACTCACGTGTCGGACAATGCCCTCAAGGTTCTGAGCAGGCGCGAGAGATCGCCCTTCCTGGACACAAAGTAGCATCTTCTCGCTCCGCGCTTCTCGAACTCGACAAGCCCGGCCCTTCTCAAAGCCCTGAGATGCTGGGACAGATTCGGCTGCGAAATGGGAACCGCCTTGTTCGCCGCATGCGCGCAACAAGGCCTCTTGAGGAGTATTTCAAGTATGTTCAGCCGGACCGGATGCGCCATGGCCTTCAGCAGCCCGGCCTTTTTTTTCAACTCGATGCCGATCATTTGAGCAACTTGTCTATCTCTTCCTTGTATTTCGCCTCGTTGGCCAGCCCCACCACCCGCGATGCCTCCTTGCCGTCCTTGAAGAGCACAACGCATGGTATGCCCTCTATGTTGAACTTCTTCGACAAAGCCTGGTTCTTGTCAGTGTCCAACTTGTAGAAGGATGCCTTCCCGGCATAGGCGTCCGCCGTCTTCGCGAAGATCGGAGCGAGCGCCTTGCACGGCGGGCACCAGTCGGCGTAGAAATCAACAACCGCCACCCCCTTCCCGCTGGCTATCTTCGCATTGAACTCCTCCTCGCCATTTATCTGGACGAGGTTCTGGGACTCCGCGGCGACCGCCGAGCTTCCCCCCTGCATGAACGAAAACCCTAGAAGAGCGCCTATGAACGCCCCCCATATGGCCCCCCTGAAGGGATTGGCCGTCAGCGGACAGGCCCCGCTGGAGCATTTCCCGTAGTAGCCCATCATCGAGCCGAACAGCGCTCCTCCCGAGAGAAACGCAAGCAAATACACTACTTTCATCTCAATCCTCCTTTTTCATTTCAACGCATTCTCGATCGCGTCCACAAGAGCCTTCTTCGACTGGACACCGACGGCCTGCCAGACCACCTGCCCGTCCTTCAGAATGAAAAGAGCGGGAATGCTGCGCACCCCGAACTTGACCGCAAGCTCCTGCGCCTCGTCCACATTCACCTTGCCCACCACAGCCCTGCCTCCTATCTCCGTGGAGACCTGCTCCAGCACCGGCAACATCATCTTGCACGGCCCGCACCACTCGGCCCAGAAGTCCACCAACGCCACATTCCCCTTCGTCTCCTGCTCGAAATTCTTCGAATCCAGATGCTTCACATCCGCCATCTCAAGTTCTCCTCTTTTAAAGTTTATTCCCCTTGTCTAAAACTAGCATAGCACGGCAAATACATAAGTCAAGCGTTATATAATAAAATTATTATATATTTTCAGGCAGGAGATAACGGACGGAACTGCGGTTGGTCAGTTCTTGCCGGATTTTCCAGGAGCGCTGCCGTGCATGGCCCATTGCATCAAAGTCGCGACTATTTTCCCATGTGTCTGCTCGTTTCCTGATCTGGAGGATGCGAGGGTTTCGAATTCATCTTTCGTTCTTGCGATGAGTTCTTTAAGCTCCCTCAGGCATCCCGAGCAGGATTCTGGAGAGCTTGGAATCAGGATCTCCCCGCGTATGGAGTTTCCAGCCAGAAAAGCGGCCAGGGCCGCTTGTTCCGGATTTTCATACGATATCTGCCTCTTGTTTTCAGCCTCGCCATATATGACGTCGTTTGGATTGAACATGTCGCCTGATCCGAGCAGTTCCGCCTCGCCGTCCGGTATCTCGATCTTGACCAGCGGCTTGAATCTTGCGGCAGTCCTTTCATAGATGGTGTTTTCCCGCTCGATCTTCGAGAGAGAATCCCAGATGCTTGAAGCCAGATCCTGCGGAGCCATGCTGGAGCGCTGCTGGGATGCCCTGTTGACCATGGATTGTATGTCCTGCGTGCGCTGGTAGCGATAGTATGCGGCAGTCTCGGCATAAAGCTCGTCAAGCATGGAATCCCGCTCCCGGCTGTCATCAACACCCAGAAGTTCGAGCACAGCATCGTCGAGATCCCGCCTGTCCTTCATGCGAAGTTCGCGGGGCGGCTCAGGTGGATTTTCCAAAATCCTCCTCATGTTCTCTTCTGAATGACAGTCGAGCATGCTGTCATCCACAAGGTGTGTGACTTCGCGCTCCGAGATGGATTGTAGGGCTTTTGTGAGCTTGGCGGCAATCTCCGGATTGACACCGCGCGGATCGGGTATTTCAAGCAGGACAGTGTCAACGACCTCCGTCTTCAAGGTGCCCTCTGACCCGGCGTAGCGGCCGTAGAAACACTTCATGAGGGCAACTATTGTGCTATTCAAAATCGCCGCAATGGCGGATATTTCAATGGGGGTTTTCAGTTCTGGTACAAGCGTGTAAAGATTGCAGTTACAATGCACCCCATCTGGATTCGCCGGAACGATATGCCTGTATTTCTGCGCCTTGGGCCAAAAAACTGCACCTATTCTATCTGTTGTCAAGTCATACCAGCGGGGTCTTGACGCGCATGTTGATCTTTCGGGGACCGAGCCCGCCTTTGACTTTTTTGAAGAGAAAGTCTGTTGCTCCCCCCACTTTATGTATTTATAAGCGAAGCTGCCTTTGATCTTGTCAAGCTTCTCTCCAACCCACAGAACGACCCTGTCTATATCGTCTTTGCGTATGACCGGCCTGTCCACTTGCATGAGACTGTGGACCTCCGGCCGAATAAATTTCCTCTCTATGGGATGGAGCGTGTTGTCTCCAGCTTGGACGATCGCCAGCTTTCCGCTTCTGACATCCTTGAGCTTGCATGGGGACATCAGTCCGACATCCCTCCAAGTTAGTCCACCTTCGACCTTCGCAAGAATCTCCCTCGTCACATCGAACGGCATGAAGAAGGCATCGCATCCGCTCTTAATTCCGAAACGGATTTCGGCTATATCCCCGAGCCTGACGAATCTGCCTTGGAATCTTTCGAGCAGCTTGAAGTAGAGTTCCGGTGCTCGGATGAATCTGCCCCATTTGCCTGCGGCGTATTCTCGATATTTGGCCGCCAAACCATAGTCCTCCACGGTTTCCGAAATGATGTCCTCCTGAGCTTCGGTGTCGTCATCCTCGCCGGAATCGCTTTTCTTGATGAGCTTTGCAGCTCTTACTCCTTCCTGCCAAAGCAGCGACTGACCCACTGATACTATTCGAATTTGTTCTGACTTGAAATTCCCGGATGATTTGAGAATCAAATCCCGCAGTTTCTCCGTAGCCTTCTGCTTCGCCGTCTCGTCATTCTGCGGACGGCTCCCGAGAATTTCGGCCAGTGGTTTAAGGAGGCGGACAAAGCGGACGCTGTTCTTGTCTCGATCCGCCTGCGAACTGCACCTTTGCAATATTGTTATGCACGTCTTGACCCGGGCATCCTGGAACCATGGCTCATCCATGCTTTCGATTATTGCGATTATCTTGAAGTTCAGCAGCATCCACGCCTGCATTGGGAATCCATACTCGACATCCAGCCAGCTCGATGATGTGAGGAAGCCGAAGTATCCCCCCTCCTTCAGCATATGGGCGGATGCTGGCCAGAAATAGCAATGCAGATCGCTTCTGCCGCTAAGCTTGAGCCCCGGCCAAAGAGATGTGCATAGTTCATGGAAGAACTCCTTGTTGTTCTTGGCATCTGTCGGACCTTCCGGCTTTGACGCTTGCTTCCGTCTTGCGATGCCCTCCTGCCTTACATAAGGTGGATTCCCCACCACTGCGTCGAGGTCTGGAAGCCTTATGTTCATCTTTTCCCTGCCGCCATCAGCCTTTTTCATGCCCGGTATCTGGCAGAACTTGTTGCGTTCCTCCGGGATTTCGAAGAAGTTGCGCCTCGCTATCTGAGGGTAGTTGTCCTTGTCTCCTATTTCGCGCGCCGCGAGATTGAGAGTGGCGAGGTGTGCCGCGAATATCGCCACGTCTGTTCCATATATTTCCCTTAGTATTTCTTGGTGCGACTTGCTTCGGTCCTGATGCCGTCTCCCACCGTGCTCATGCTGGGAGAGCCAAGCCTTCCTGTGATAGGCCCTGATAAGGAAACTACCCGAACCACAGGCCGGATCCATGACTTGATCCCCGGCCTTTCTGATGCAGAACGCGTTGATCAGGTCAACAATGTCCTCTCCTGTGAAAAACTGGCCGAACTTCTGTCTCTCCTCCGGCGATATAAGCTTTTGAAATATCCCTCCGATGACATCATGCGGAATCTTCTTGAAATTGTATTCAGCCAATATCGTGAAGACGCCCCTCCACCCGTTGCATGCAGTTTCCGATGCGAAAACAAGCGCTCCCCATTCATCCTCAACTTGCGGGTAGAAGATAGGCTCGTAGTCTCCGCTCTCCTCCATCGCATGCTGGAAGCGCGACTTGAAATGCCTGTATATGCCTTCATGCCCGCTTTTGCCCGGACGCGGCAATTCGAGGGCACTCAGGACCTCACCGTATCTCGCTCTTAGCGCCTCGTAGAATATCGCCCTGTTGCAGAAGACATAGCACAGCGTTCTGGCGGCGTTTTCGACGGCCATGTGGCGCGATTCGGGGCGTTCCGGATCGAAGGTCCATTCCATTTCATTCGCCATCCAGGAGTCGAGTCTTGCAGAAAATGGCCTGTCAGCAAGCGATTTCTCGATGAGAAACTGCTTTGTCCCGAGAACCGGCCAGTCAAGATGGCTTTCGAGCGAACCTATGAAGATGTCGTCGGCAGGTTTGCCCCATTCGATGATTTTGCCAGAAACTATTGAGTTGAAGAATTCGAAAAACTCCGGAAGAAACCTGTCCTTCACATGCGCACGGATGTCCGGCCTTAGGCAGTCCGACGGCCTGATCAAGTTCAATCCCAGATCCCAGACCCTTATTCTTCTTTCGATCATCGGACGGT
>CAZGJP010000026.1:0-16199 GCA_964526605.1 uncultured Lentisphaera sp. | reverse complement strand
ATACGATTTCTCTGTCTTTTCGAGCAGTTCAGGGATGCGTTCAAGGAGGGGGTGCTCTATCCGCGCTGGCTGCCCGACAACTATGGTGGCTACGGTTATCCCGACTTCGTATTCTACCAGCCGGCCTTCTTTTATTTCGTGCTTCCATTTTCATTTTTACTTGGCGATACGCTGATTTCATTTTTCGCGGCGATGCTCGTCCTGCTCTTCCTTGGCGCTCTCGGCATCTACTTTCTTTCGCGGCGCTTCTGCGGGGCGAAGGCGTCCCTCGCGGCGGCGGTACTCTTCGTCCTGACGCCCTACACATATGTGAACATATACGTTCGCGGGGATCTTGCGGAGTTCGCCTCGATGATGGTCCTGCCCTGGCTTCTCCTCTCTCTCGTCGGGGCGGACGATGCGTTGAAGGGGGGGCGGGGGGTGATGGCGTCTTTCGCGGCAGCATCTCTTCTGGCCGCGCTTCTGGTCTACATGCATCCCTTCACCGCGTTGTTCTTCTATCCGCTGTTCATGCTTGCGTCACTATTTCCCTTCCTGGAGGGGGATTCCGGGCGGGGTTCGAGGCTTTTCGTCTTCGCCGCGCTTGCGATTTTCGCAGGGGCGTGCCTGGGCGCGCCATACTGGTTGCCCGCCTTCCTCATGAAGGGGCATGTGAACTACAGGAACGCATTGTCGGGGGAGCTTCAAACCCATCTGCATCTTCTTCATCCCATGCAGTTCTTTTCCACGCGCTGGGGCTTCGGGGGTTCCGCCGCCGGATCGGGCGACGGGATGAGCTTCCAGCTGGGCATTCCCCATTTCGCGCTCGCCTGTGCGGGGTTCGCATTGTCCAAAAGCAGGAGAATACGCGCCTTTTTCGTTCTTTACACGCTGTCGCTTCTTCTGATCGTGGACAGCGCTGTCAACAGGTTCATATGGGGTCGGGTCCCCCTTCTCGACATGGTCCAGTTCCCTTGGCGGCTTCTTTCGGTTGTCGCCACTTTGCAGGTGCTCTGCTCTCTTCCATGCCTTGAGCGGATATGGCGGATGAGGAAGGGAGTCGCGCTTGCGATTTCCGCTGGCCTCCTCTGCGTCGCGGCATCCATATATCGTCCGGCGTTTTCGATGAGGACATCGCAGGCCGATATCAGAAAGGTGCTGATGCAGCATGTCGAGGGGCGGAAGATGATCATGGCATCCTATTCGTCGTTCAACGAGTTCTTTCCCTCGCATATAAAACGGCATCCCGAGGAGCCAAGGGGAAGCAGGGAAATCCTGCAAATAGCCGGAAACAAGGCGCAGATCCGGAAATTGTCGGGCTCCAGTCCCTACCGCTGTGCGGCCATAGTTTCGTCGCAAGGCGGGGCCAGGCTCCGCGTCCTGCAGTTCTACTTCCCGGGGACGAGCCTGTCGCTCGACCACCGGGATTTGACGCTGGATGTGGAAGTTGCAGACGACGGGACATACTTCCTGGAGATTCCCCCTGGAGATCATCTCGTTGAAGTATCATATCCGGGCACGCCCTACGATTTCATTGCGATGATGCTGGCCTTTTCCGGCGGGGGACTTGCGTTTTCCGCAATGCTCGTGGCTGGAAAAAGCTTCTTATACGACAAAAACAGCGCTTTTGCCCGGAAAAACGTCTAAAACTCGATTTCCTGGCTTTATTTATTCGATTCGCGGTGTATATTCCGCATCTTCCTGAAAAACATGTGATGTCATTCTCTTACAAAGACAAAAACAACGGGTGACGATGTGAGTTTCAACTATCTGGTGTTTGTGAAGCAGGTGCCGGACACGAAGAACGTGACCGGGCAGGCGATGAAGCCGGACGGGACGGTGAACCGCGCGGCGCTTCCTGCGATCTTCAATCCCGAGGATCTGAACGCGCTTGAGCTGGCGATCCAGCTCAAGGAGAGGTTCGGCGGCGAGGTGATGGTGGCCACAATGGGCCCGCCGGCGGCGGCGGAAGTCCTTAGGCAGGCGCTCTACAGGGGAGCGGACAAAGTCGCGCTGATGACGGACAGGGCGTTTGCCGGAGCCGACACGCTGGCGACGAGCTACACGCTGAGTTGTTTTGCCAAAAACGCCACGAAGTTCGACCTGATTCTCTGCGGCAGGCAGGCCATAGACGGGGACACCGCGCAGGTGGGGCCGCAGTTGGCGGAGAAGCTGGATCTGCCCCAGATATGCTATGTCGAGGAAGTCCTCGCCCTCGACAAGAAGAAGATAAGGGCCAAGAGAGCGATTGACGGCGGCTTCGAGACTGTCGAGTGCCCGCTGCCGGCAATGCTGTCGGTGATAGACTCCAACGAGCCGCGTCCTCCGTCCGTCAAGCGCATGATGAAATACAAGAAGGCGAAGACGCGTGCCGAGTTGTCGGCGAAGCGTTCTTCATACACGGATGCCGAGGAGCTTGCCAGGCAGGAGCAGGAATATCGTGCGAAGGGTCTCTGGATCGAGGAGCTTTCCGCGGCGGACGCGAAGGCCGATCCGGAGAGGATAGGCCTCAAGGGTTCTCCGACCAAGGTGAAGAACATCGAGAGCGTCGTCCTGAAGGCGAGCGAGATGAAGAAGGTCGAAGCGAGCGAGGCAGGAATCCGCTCCCTCGTGGGTGAACTTATAAAAGAGCATATTCTGGGGTGATCCGAAAATGACTTCTAAAATTGGAAACGTATGGGTTTTCGCCGAACAGGAAGGCGGGAAGATAGCGAACGTGAGTCTGGAGCTCGTCTCGAAGGGTAGGGAACTGGCGGCGACCCTCGGAGTGAAGACCGAGGCCGTTCTGCTCGGGAACAACGTCGAAAAGAGCACTGCGACGCTCTTCCACTACGGCTGTTCGAAGGTATATCTGGCGGAGTCTCCCGACCTCGAGCCGTTCACAGTTCTGCCATTCGCCGACACTATCATAAAGCTGGCGAAGCAGCACAGGCCCAACATACTGCTGTTCGGCGCAACTCCGAAGGGGCGCGAGCTTGCGCCTCGCGTGGCCTCGGCGCTTCTTGCGGGGCTGACGGCGGACTGCACCGACCTTCGCATAGACGACTTCGACGACAAGATAAACGGCAAGAGCTACAAGAACAAGCTCATGCAGATAAGGCCCGCCTTCGGGGGGAACATCATCGCCACGATCGTGAACACATGGGAGGATCCGCAGATGGTGACGGTGCGCCCCGGGGTGATGAGACTTGGCGAGCCGGACGCGAGCCGCAAAGGCGAAATTGAAAAGGTCAAGGTTGAAATTCCTGCTCATCTCAAGGTCATCAAGGTTCTCGACAAGGTGCAGAAGGAGAAGAGCGTGGACCTTCTCTCCTCGCAGATAGTCGTCGCCGGAGGATACGGCGTGGGCAGCAAGGAGAATTTCAAGCTGGTATGCGATCTGGCCAGGGCCATCGGCGCCGACGTCGGCGCCTCGCGCGCCGCGGTGGACGCCGGATGGATAGACCACGACCACCAGGTCGGGCAGACTGGAGTGACCGTGCGCCCGAAGCTCTACATCGCCTGCGGGATCAGCGGTTCGATACAGCACAGGGCGGGCATGGCCGAGAGCGGCATCATCGTTGCGGTGAACAGCGATCCCGACGCGCCGATATTCTCCGTGGCGCACTACGGGATAGTCGGCGATTTGAACGACGTGATTCCGAAAATGATAAAAGCATACAAGACAAAAGGTTGAGGGAGAGAAGCCAATGAGCAATTTTTTCACTGATAACAAAGATCTCATGTTCGCGCTGGAGAATGTGGACTTGCTCGAGAGCGTGGCCATCAAGGAGAAGGGGTTCACCAGCGCCGGGGAATTCGACTACGCCCCGGGAAGCTACGAGGAGGCGAAGGAGAACTACCGCCGCTCCCTCGAGGTGATAGGAGAGGTGACCGGCGAGAGGATAGCTCCCCGCGCGAGGATAGTGGACGAAGAAGGGCCGCTTTTCAAGGACAACAAGGTGACATACCATCCTTTGACGGTGAAGAACCTGGAGGATCTGAAGAACGCAGGCGTCATGGGCGTCATGCTACCGTACGAATACGGCGGACTGAACTTCCCCAACACGATATATACGATGATGACCGAACTGGTGTCGAGGGCGGACGGAAGCCTGCAGAACCTCTTCGGGCTCCAGGACATCTCCGAGACGATCTGCGACTTCGGCACCGAGGAGCAGAGGCGGAAATACCTGCCCGGATTCGCCAGTGGCGAATTCGACGGGTCGATGGACCTCACCGAGCCGGATTCCGGCTCCGACCTGCAGTCGGTCCGCCTCAGGGCCTCGCAGGATCCGAAGACCGGGCAATGGTATCTCGACGGCATGAAGAGATTCATCACGAACGGATGCGCGAAGATACATCTGGTCCTCGCACGTTCCGAGGAGGGCTCGTCGGACGGACGCGGCCTTTCGATGTTCATATGCACGTCATGCCCCCAGCTGGTCGTGCGCAGGATAGAGCACAAGCTGGGGATACACGGGGTCGCAACCTGCGAGCTTCAATACAACCACGTCCCGGCGGAGCTCTGCGGGATGCGCAGGAGGGGACTGACCAAATACATCATGTCGCTGATGAACGGGGCGAGGGTGGCGATAGCCGGACAGGCGCTTGGGATAGCCGAGGCCGCATACCGGGAGGCGAAGAAATACGCCGCGGAGAGGGAGCAGTTCAAGAAGTCGCTGGACAAGTTCCCCCCCGTCTACGACATGCTTGTCAGGATGAAGATGAAGATAACCGCTGCCAGGACCCTCCTCTACGAGACGACCAAGATAGTGGATCTGAGGAACACCTACAACCATCTCGTGGAGCATTCCGGGAACGGCGCGGCCACGCAGGCGCAGATCGAAAAGCAGAAATACTACTCGAAGATGGCCGGGATACTCACCCCCATGGCGAAGGCGCTCTGCACGGAGATATCCAACCAGGTCGCATACGACGGGATACAGATACACGGCGGAACGGGCTACATGAAGGACTTCAACGCGGAGCGCTACTACCGCGACGCCAGGATAACCAACATCTACGAGGGGACAACCCAGCTCCAGGTCATCGCCGCCATCGGCGGAGTGATGACCAGGACTCTCGACAAGTCCATTGACGAGCTCCTCAAGCTCCCCTACGACGGAGGCCTCGGGAGGATGACATACGAGGTCAGGGAGATGCTCGACAAGCAGAGGAAGGCGATAGCATACGTCCAGGAGAAGAAGGACAGCTCCTACCACGAGCTGATGGCGAGGAATCTGGTCGAGATGGAGACGACCATATACGTCACGCTGCTGATGATGAGGGATGCGTTGAAGGACCGCTCGCGCGAGATTCTCGCCGAAAAATTCCTCCTCGACGCGCAGCCCGGGTTCGACGCGAGATTCGCGAAGGTCATGAGCGGCGACTACAGCACCATAGACAGGCACAGGGAGATAATAGACTACTGAACAGAAAAACCAAGGGAGTTTTCAGCCATGATGAACCAGGAACTTCTCGAGAAGTCAAAACAGATCGTGCCGAACCCGAGGGAGCTTGTCTTCCTCGCCTCGTCAAGGGCGAAGCAACTCGCCAGGGGCGCCCGGCCGATGATAAAGTCCGACAGCGACAACTACCTCGACATAGCCCTGCTTGAGATCGTCGAAGGCAAGCTCGATATCGACAAGGGGCGCAAGACAAGCAAGGAATGAATAATTCCGAAATACTCGACAAGGCCGCCGAGGTCCTCGACATAGAGATCGAGGCGCTGCAGTCCGTGAGGGCAAGCCTGGGCGAATCCTTCGCGCGGCTGGTCCGCAAGGCTCTGGAGACCACGGAGAACGGCGGCAAGATAGTCGTCTGCGGCATTGGCAAGAGCGGACACATAGGCAGGAAGATATCCGCGACTCTGGCGAGCACGGGCTCCCCTTCCGTATTCGTCCATCCGGTAGAGGCGATGCACGGCGACCTCGGAATGATACAGAAGGGCGACATGCTTCTGGCCCTGAGCTACAGCGGGGAATCCGACGAACTCATCCAGATGATGCCCGCGGTGAAGCGCTTCGACATAGCTGTCGCCTCCATCACCGGCTCGGAGGACAACAGTCTGGCGAAATACAGCGACATAGTCATAGGCATCTCCGTTCCCCGCGAGGCGTGCCCGTTCAATCTGGCTCCCACAGCAACGACGACCGCGATGCTCGCCCTGGGCGATGCCCTCGCGATGATTCTCCTGAAGCTCAAGAAGCTCTCGAAGGAGGACTACGGCCGGCTGCATCCGTCAGGCGCGATAGGCAGGGCCGTCAGCATGAAGGTGTCCGACATCATGCGTTCCGGGGAGAAGGTGGCCCTCGTCTCTCCCGGCTCGACCGTCAGGGAGACCATCGTGAGGATGACCGCCGCCCGTTCAGGATCCGCGGTGGTCGTTGACGATGCCGGGAGGCTGCTGGGGATATTCACCGACGGCGACTTCCGCCGCCGCGCCGAGAAGGACATGGGCATACTCGAGAAGAAGGTGGGAGACTACATGACGAGGAATCCGAGCGCGGTCTCGTCCGAGGACCTGGCCATAACGATACTCAAGACGATTGAATCCCGCCGCATTGATGATATAATAGTGGTCGGTCCCGATGGGAAGGTGGCCGGGCTGGTGGACGTGCAGGATCTTCCTGGATTCAAATTGATGTAGATTTCAACGCCAAGAGAATCCACAGGTCGGAATACGACATGATTCTCGATGATCCTATGGAATACGCCAGGAAGAATTTGAAATCTCAAATCTGAAATTTGAAAACATGACTCTGAAATTGCAAAACAGCCTTGTTCTTTTCATGCTTGCGATTTTCGCATCCGCGTCCGCGCTCCATGCCGACGATGCCGCCGCGAGGATCGCCTTCGACGAGGCGCTGAAGGAGGAGCAGTCGCAGGAATATTCGGCTGCCGGCGGCAAGTACATGGATGCCGCGTTTCTGGCCGACGACAGGGTGCTCAAGGTGAACGCCCTTCAGAGCGCAGCCGCGAACTTCAAGCGTGCGAAGCTGCTCTACAAGGAGTTCACCGCGATAGACAAACTGCTGCGCAACTATCCGTCGGAGGTGGATTTCAACGCGCTCGTCGAGAGGGAGTTCGAGATTGGGAATCTGTTCTACGCGGGCAAGAAGGATCCCGCACTCTCGTGGATGCCATGGATAAAGGACGACGACAGGACGCTGGAGGTCTACGAGGCGGTCAGGAAGAATGCGCCTTTCGCGAGATTCGCCAGCGGGTTGAAATTCCGCATTGGAGTCCTCTACATCGAGGCTGGAAAGATTGACGAGGCCATGGCCCTCTTCGAGGAGATCGGTGAATACCACAAGGGATCGCAGGAGGAGAAGTTCTCCATCTTCGAGCTCGCGAACATATACCTTCAGAAGGCGTCGAGGGGCGACAGTGACGGAAGCTGGGGCAGGAAGGCGAGGAAGGCCCTTCGCTCCATCATCGAGAAATATCCCGAGGACAAGGAGATCCTCTGGGCGCGCCAGGAGCTCAAGACGGCCGACACGCTGAACGCGAAGAAGGCCTTCGCGATAGCGGACTTCTACCGCAAGCGCGGGAACGACGATGCCGCCGCAAGATACATGAACGACTTGATAACCGAGTATCCGAAGACGGAGGTCGCCGCCGAGGCGGATGCGAAACTCGCGGAGATGGGAAGGACCTACAAGGAGCCCCCGATAAAGCCGATCCATCCGGAATACGCGGCGAGGGACCTCACCCCGCTGCCGATGCCGAAGGAGCAGGAGAAATACATCGAAGTGCCCAATGACGCCGACGGCAAATGGCTGCTCCCGCTCGAGGATCTCGAACTGGAGAAAACAAGGAAGAACACGGATGAGAAGATTCTGCCAAAGGACTAGACTGGCTCGGGCCGCCCTGTTCGCGCTACTCGCGTGCACGCTTCACTCGTGCGGATACCATGTCGGATCGATAATGCATCCGCAGGTGAAGAGCATAGCCATCGCGCCGGTGAAGAACGACACGGTGGAGCCGGACGTGTCGGCCTGGCTCAGGCAGTCGTTCGCCGAGCAGTTCGAATTCGATGGCTCCCTGAAGGTCAAGAGCATGGAGGAGGCCGACTGCATCCTCTATGCGCGGGTCTCCGAAGTGAAGACGACGGCCACGAGCTATTCCTCCTTCGACGGAAACCAGACCTTCTCGCCCGCGGAGTTCGGCCTCGCCCTGACGATCGAATACACCGTGATAATCCCGGGAAGGGCCCTGCCGCTGATCGAGACCAGGGAGGTGAACGGAGACGCGAAATACCAGGTCGCCGTTGACCACAACATCGCCCGCAGGAGAGGAGTCCAGCAGGCATGCCGCGAGGCGGCGAGAAAGGCCGTCGTATACGTGGTCGAGGCATGGTAGTTTCACGGGCTTGACTTCTTATGGTCATATGCTATGTTGCTGGGTTCTTTTTCTATTTCCTGCTAGTGATTTTCCTCGGCATCGCGACGCTGCGGAATGTTGAGGAATTGCGTCAGAAACACGGCAAGGAGGTGAGACAGGGAAAAAACGTTTTTTGTTTTGCAGGGGCGCAAGGCCCGTTTCGTTTGAAGTGCTTAAGTTTGGATCAAGATCAGCAAATCAACATGGAGAGATCACGATGATCAGGCTAATGCTTCTTGTGGCACTAGGCGTGTATGCGATTTCAATGGCCCTCCCTTCTTTCGCCGAGGAAAAGCCGGTTCCAGAGGAATTCTCGAAGATAGACACTGACGGCGACGGCAAACTGTCAATGGAGGAATTCAAGAAAGCCTTCCCAGGAAAGCCCGGCGACGACACCAACGAGAGATTCAAGCACGCTGACACGAATAATGACAAGTATCTTTCACCGGACGAGTTGAATGCCGCCCACGGGACCGCTCCAGAGAAGTCGAAGAGCGGAAGCACAAAGGGTAAGTCTGACGCCAAGACGAAAGCTGAATAAGGCGCAGTTTCGGAAACGAAGCTGGTCAAGCTTCATTCAAGTTGCAATATCCCCCGCGGAGAATCCCTCCCGGGGGATTTTCATCTAGTCTGCCCGAAAAAACAGCGCTTGATATTTCGTGGCGGAATGCTCTATTCAAGCTCGTTGTTTCATGGTCACCAGCCCGGGGTTTTCATGTTCAGGATAGGAAGCGGATTCGATGTCCACGCCTTTGACGATGGCAGGCGGCTGATTGTCGGCGGGGTGGAGATTCCATTCGAGAAGGGGCTCTCCGGACACAGCGACGCCGACGTGCTCCTGCATGCCGTGATGGACGCCCTTCTCGGGGCGGTCGCGGGAGGTGACATAGGGATGCGTTTTCCCGACACCGATGCCAGATACAGGGATGCCGACAGCCTTGCGCTTCTCTCGGAACTCTTCTCGGATGCGGTATTCGCGGACTGGCAAATCGCCAACATTGACAGTATAATACTGGCCGAGAGACCGCGGATGTCGCCACATTTCCCGGCGATGAGGAGCAAGATCGCGGGCGCTCTGGGGATTTCCGAATCGCTTGTTTCGGTGAAGGCCACCACCACGGAAAAACTCGGGTTTTGCGGGCGCGGAGAGGGGATCGCGGCCATGGCGACAGCCCTTCTAAAAAGCAATAAGAAGAAGGAGATTTGAATTCATGCAAAAGACCTTTCTGGCATTCGATCTGGGCGCATCCAGCGGCAGGGGCATCACTGGCAGGATAAACGATGGCAGGATGGAGATATCCGAAATCCACCGTTTTGCGAACGGGCCGGTCGAGAAGGAAGGTTCTCTGTTCTGGGACATTGACGCCATCTTCGCAGAGCTCAAGAGCGGGCTGAGGAAGGCGATCAAGTCGTCCTCCCCGATTTCGGGGATAGGCATAGACACCTGGGGTGTTGACTACGCGATAGTCAAGCCGAACGGGAAGTTCGCGCGAAATCCCTATCACTACAGGGACAAGAGGACCGATGGGATAGACCTGAAGGTCTATGGGATGCTTCCGGCCGAAGAGATATACCGCAGGACTGGCATACAATTCATGATACTCAACACGATATTCCAGCTTGTCGCCCACAAGGAGAAGCATCCGGAAGACCTCGATGGCACCATGATGATGATGCCGGACGCCCTATCCTATCTCTTCACGGGAAAAGTCTCCTGCGAATACACCGACGCGAGCACGACCGAGCTGCTGAACGCGGCGAAGAAGAACTGGGATTGGGATCTCATATCGCGCCTGGGGCTTCCGAAGACCTTGTTTCCCAACATATCGCACCCCTGCACGATGGCCGGCAACATATCCTGCGAGCTCCGCAAGGAGTTCGACTGCGAGAACATCCCCTTCTACCATGTGGGGAGCCATGACACCGCCTCGGCCGTCGCCTCGATTCCTGCACATGGCGGGGAGCAGTTCGCATACATAAGCTGCGGCACATGGGCTCTTCTTGGGACGGAACTCGACAGGCCGTTGCTCTCCGACGAGGCGAGGAAGGCGAACTACACGAACGAGGGAGGGCTCGACGGAAAGATACGATTCCTGACGAACATCACCGGGCTCTGGCTGCTCCAGGAGTGCAAGCGCAACTGGGACGCGCAGGGAAGAAAGTATTCCTACGCGGAGATGGCCGAAATGGCGGAAAAGGCGGAGCCCCTGAAATTTCTCGTGAATCCTGGCAACAGCGTCTTCCTGAGCCCATGCGACATGCCGCAGGTCATCCGGAAATACTGCGCGGAGACGGGGCAGGGTGAAATTCCGGACGATGCGGCGATGATCCGCTGCGTGCTTGATTCTCTGGCCATCTGCTTCAGGGTGAAGATCGAGGAGCTCGAGGATCTCTGCACTACGAAGTTCCCGAAGGTGCACATCATCGGCGGGGGATGCCAGAACAAGTTCCTGATGCAATGCGCGGCGGATTTCATGGAGCGCGATGTCGTCGCAGGCCCAGTCGAGGCCACGGCGATCGGAAACATCATCGCGCAGGCCGTCGCCTCGGGCAACGTCCGCTCGCTGCACCAGGGCAGGAAGATAGTCGCTGACTCATTCCCTGTGGAGATTTTCAAGCCATCTGGAAAACTCTCGAAGGACACAATCTTCCACAAAGAGAACTTGTTCAGAAAGCTGAAGTGAAAATCATATATATCCAAGTTCCTTGAGCTTCTCAACGGAATCCTTTGCTCCTACTATTACGAGGGTGTCAAGGGGGAGTATTTTCTCGCCGGGACCGACTCTCGTTATCTTCTCCTCTCCTCTCCTTATACCTATGATGCTTGCATTGAAAAGATGCCTGAAGCCGATCTCCTTCAGAGAGCGGCCGGCCAATTCGGAATTTTCCGAAACAGCGATCTCCCCTATCTCGAAGCTGTCGTGTGATTGGTCGGGCTCAGGAGCGGAGAACTGGTTAAGTTCGAGTTCGGCATCCTTGAGCTCCTCCGCCGGACCGAGCATGATGATGCGGTCTCCGGGGAAAATCCTGAACTCCGGCTCCGGATTGTAACTGGACCTGCCTCCCCTGCTCACGGCAAGGATGTTAACACCAAATCTGTCCCTTAGAGAAATGTCGCTGATTGTCCTGCCAACAGCGGAGGAATCGCTCCTGATCTTTATCTCCCTGAAACTTATCGGCCAATCTATGCTCTCAGGCAAGAAGTCCATCGCATAGGTAAGTGAATCAACTGCCTGCTCGGAAGCATCAATGAACGGCCTGAACACTAGGCTCGCACCGGCCCGAGAGAGCTCCTCGGCCTCGGCCTGTCCGGCGGCAGTGAGAGCGAGTCTACCCTTGTAGCCACGGTTCCTCAGCTGATTGGCGAGATTCATATTCAAATCCCTCGATCTCACGGATATTATCACCCAGCTCGTCTTGTCCAGCGGCAGCTGCTCGTGCATCTCCGGGTCGGTCATGTCGCCATATATGACTGGAATATTTTTTTTGCGACATCGAGAAAGGACAGCAGGATCGAAGTCAACGACAAGAATTTTGTTACCTCGGCGCAGAAGGCAGTCGGCTATCCCTCCGCCGTAATTCCCCATCCCCAGCAGGATTACATCAAACTGTGTCGTATCGTGGTGTACTGGATCGGATGACTCCCTGTAGGGATTGCGCCGCTCGAAAATCATCAACGGCCTCGAAAGCAGAGCATAGAGATTCCCCGAATAGAGAATCATGTATGTAGATACGAATATTGTCACGACTCCAACGAGGGTGACAAGGCCGACAGTCTCCGCTCCGACATGCCCGAGGCCGAGACCGAGTGCGACAACGATGAGGGAGAATTCACTTATCTGCGCCACGGTCAGCCCCGCGAGGAAACCCGTGCGGCGGCGATAGCCCATGAATCCCATTATGATCAGAACCACTATCGGGTTTCCTATCAGCACGAAGAGGGAGAGCAGTGCGGATGCTCCGAGTTGCGAACCGACTGCGGACCAGTTCAGCCGCGCTCCAAGGTCTATGAAGAAAAATAAGAGAAGGAAATCGCGAAGTCCTGCGAGTCTCGCACCTATCGAATCCCTGTACTCGGTCGAGGCGAGCGACACTCCCGCAAGAAAGGCGCCGACCTCCTTGCTGAAGCCGAGAAACTCTCCTCCAGCACCAAGCAGAACAGCCCAGGCCACCGCGAATAGCGAGAGAAGCTCATGGGAATGTGCGATTTTCGCAGTCAATGGCGGAAGCACAAACTTCATCATCACGGCTATCGCAATAAGAATCCCCCCACCTTTTACAAGAACCGTCAGAGCATATATGTAAACCGAACCCCCGTTGGACATATGCGAGCCAAGCGTGGTTAGACCTATCAGCGCGATTATCGCAGCAATGTCCTGCACTATCAGAAAGCCCACCGCTATCTGACCGTGAAGAGAATCTATCTCCTTCTTGTCGGAGAGCAGTTTCACGATTATGATGGTACTCGAAAATGTCAGGGCTACCGACACATAGGCTGCGGGTATGGCGGACATTCCGAGCAGGGTGCAGATGGCAAAACCTATCACGGATGTGAATACTATCTGTCCTATCCCGGTGGCTAGGGCGACAGGGCCGATTGTCTTTATCAGATGCAGGTCTAGCCTGAGACCGACAATGAAGAGCAGTAGTGCAATTCCTATCTGGGCGAATATCTCTATCTGTTCGTGGCTTGAGACTATGCCGAGGACGGACGGGCCGCAGATAATCCCTGCGGCCAGAAACATGATTATGAGCGGCTGCCTAAGAAGCCTCCCGGCGAAGCCGAAAAGCGTGCATATCGCAAGTATCGCAGCTATCTCAAAAAATGTATTGTCTAAAGGCATTTTTAATTAATAGCCTGCTCATTTAAGAATTTGCAGAATATCACTCTTTCGCCTCGAGCCACCGTTCGGAGTCTATCGCCGCCCTGCATCCCATTCCCGCCGCGGTTATCGCCTGCCGGTAGGTCTTGTCTGCGCAGTCGCCCGCAGCGAATATGCCGTCAACACTTGTGCGGGAAGATACTCCGTCAAGGCTTATGTATCCGACCTCATCGGTCTTGATCTGCTCCCTGAATATCGCCGTGTTCGGTTCGTGCCCGAGCGCTGCGAAATATCCGGCGACATCGATACGGGAGGTCTTTCCGTCCTGGATATTTTTCACCTCTATTCCCTCTACCTTGTCCTGACCGAGGACTTCCGAGACGACGGAGTTCCAAACGAATTCAATCTTGGGATTCTTGATCGCGCGTTCAGCCATAATCTTCGATGCGCGCAACTTATCTCGGCGATGCACAACATATACTTTTGAAGCGAAGCGGGTAAGGAATATGGCCTCCTCCATGGCGGTGTCTCCTCCACCGACCACTGCGACTGGAACATTCCTGAAGAAGGCGCCGTCGCATGTGGCGCAAGCGGAGACACCTTTCGCCATCAGACGTTTCTCGGATTCGAGTCCGAGCCATCTTGGCGAAGCACCTGTTGCGATTATCACAGCCTCGGCCTCGATGACCGCATCGCTGTCGAGGGTCAGCTTCTGCGGTCCACCCGCCTTGAATTGAACCGATTTTACGCTATCGAATAATATTTCCGTTCCAAATCTCTCAGCCTGTTTTTGAAATGAGCTCATCATTTCGAAGCCGTTGACCGGCTCTGGATATCCAGGGTAGTTCTCAATGTCGGAAGTCTGCGTGAGCTGTCCGCCAGGAAGGTTACCTGCAATCAAAACTGGTTCTAGCAAGGCTCTTGCGGAGTAAATTGCCGCTGTGTATCCGGCCGGCCCCGATCCGATTATCGCTATCTTCCTCATGGTCTCTCCTTCTTGGTTTGGGATGCATGCGAAATCCGCAGTTCGAATTCTAACATTGAAAGTTAAAAAATCCAATCCGGTATGGAAATCCAATTGAGAATGGCCTCGAATCGCTTTTTTCTTGAACGAGCATCCCCCGTCTAATTGGCTTGAGCCAATTGCAAAACTCCGCGTGTGCCGCGTTGGGAGCGCAGGAGCAGCAGGCGGTGCGGCTTGAAAAGAGACGACCTCGTGCTAAAATCAAGACAGTTATGAAAGCACTTATTCAAAGAGTTATATCGGCATCGGTGCAGATAGACGGAGCAGAGCATTCCCGCATCGGCAGGGGCTTGCTCGTGCTCCTCGGAATCGGGCATGGGGATTCCACCATGGACGCCGAATCCCTCGCGGAGAAATGCGTCAACCTGAGGATATTCGACGACGAGAACGGCAAGATGAACCTCTCGCTTCTCGATGTGAAGGGGGAAATCATGGTCGTCTCCCAGTTCACCCTGCTTGCCGACTGCAGACGCGGCAGGAGGCCAAGCTACAGCGACGCGGCGAGGCCTGAGCAGGCGATTCCACTCTACGAGAAATTCGTGTCTGCCCTTGCGAAATCCACAAGTGCCAAGACCGGCGTTTTCGGGGCGGAGATGGAAGTCTCGCTTGTGAACGACGGCCCGGTTACGATAATGCTGGACGGCGCGGAGCTGCCATGAGGCTGTCTGGGGGAAAAGCGCTTGAAATCTTTCGATGCGCGTGTTATCTTGGGGAAGATTATTTACGGAGCCATCCATGCCGATTCCATCCGAAGGTCTTCGTCTTGCCCGCATGACGGCGTTTGCTCTCCTGGCGGCCGCACTGTTCAGCTCGTGCCTGATGTCAACCGAGCCATACCGGAAGGTGCGGACCTTCGACTTGGGAATGTCCTCTCCGGGCGGCGTTGCGCTCGCCGTGGAGAGGATTGAGAATCCGAAGATGTACCGCCATCCCTTCGTCTACAGGGTCGGCGACAACGAGATCGTCAAGGATGAATTCAACAAATGGTCGGCACTGCCCGAGAATCTCCTTCTTTCGCGTCTGAAGGCGGCCTTCTCCGAACGGCCCGGCTCCCCTGCTCTCTCGGCCAAGATACTCGAGTTCGAGTTCGACACGGAAAGGAAACTGGCCCGCCTGCAGATCTCATATTCCATATCCGCCGACGGGGTGAAAGGCGAAGACCTCCTATTCGTATCGGAAACGGCCTTCGACGAGCTCGACGGTGCGAAGATGGCTGCGGCAATGGCGGCGAACGCGGACAGATTCACTTCGGAAATAATGGGGAAGATAAAATGAAGCTCGCAAAAATAGTCGCCGAGAAGAAGCAGGAGATCGTGGATGTGAGGAAGGATGCCGGCCTCGAGGAGGCCGCATCGCTGATGTGCTCCAGGAAAATCGGCGTGGTCCTGGTCTACGAGGATGGAAAGGACACGAAGAGATACGTGGGGATAGTCAGCGACTCGGATGTCATATCCGCGTTATGCAGGCACGGCGGAATCTCCGGGGTGAAAGTCTCGGACGTGATGACGACGAAGATGATAGTCGCAACTTCCGAAGACCATGTGGACTACGCGATGAACGTGATGATAAGGCACAAGATCAGCCATCTCCCGGTCATCGAGGACAAGAGGATAGCTGCGGTCGTCTCGATTGGAGACCTGATAAAGGAGCTCTACGACGAGGACGAGATAAAGATCAGATACTACGGCGACTACATCGGGGGCACCTACAAGAGCGAGGTGTTCTGACTTGAGGAGCCCCAGGACATTCATTCCCGAGAGGAGTATAAGGGCGAAGGTGTCGGAACTTGCACGCCGGATCACCCATGACCTGAAGAAGCATCCCGCCACATTGATATACATATCCAACGGGGCGATGATATTCGCCGCCGACCTCGCAAGGAAGATCCCCGTCCCGCTCAGGATAGACAGCATCGCGGCATATTCCTATAGCGGGAAGGCCAGCACCGGCAGGGTGTCGGTCCGCTCCGGCTGGTAGGGGGCCATCAGGGGGCTGGCCGGGAGACT